>CBFGPB010000130.1:0-7156 GCA_965650545.1 uncultured Devosia sp.
AAATCCAGACGCTGCTCGACAGCGACATCATCATGCAGCTCGACGAGTGCATTGCCCTGCCGGCCGAGCGCAAGGAGATGGAACGGGCGATGGAGCTCTCGATCCGCTGGGCGGATCGGTCCAAGACGGCGTTCAACAACCAGCAAAACCGGGCCCTGTTTGGCATCGTGCAGGGTGGCGACGATGCGGAACTGCGCGGCAAGTCGGCAGCGGGGCTCAAGAGCATCGGCTTCGATGGCTATGCCGTGGGTGGGTTGGCCGTGGGCGAGCCACAGGAGGTGATGTTCCGGGTGCTCAGCGACATCACGCCGGAATTGCCCGTGGATCGGCCGCGCTACCTGATGGGTGTCGGCAAGCCGGACGATATCCTGGGTGGCATAGAGCGCGGCGTGGACATGTTCGATTGCGTGCATCCGACACGCGCCGGACGGCATGGGCATGCCTATACCCGCTTTGGCGTCATCAACCTGAAGAATGCCCGGCATAAGGACGATCACCGGCCGCTGGACGAGGCTTCACCCAACCCCAATTGCCGCCGTTGGAGCCGTGCCTATCTCCACCATCTGGTTCGCACGGAAGAGATTTTGGGCGCCATGGTGCTATCGCAGATCAACCTGGCCTATTATCAGGAACTGACGGCGGGGTGCCGCGCGGCCATCGAGGCCGGTCGGATGACAGATTTTGCGGCAGAGACGCGCGCGGCCTGGGCCGCCGGCGACCTGCCGGTTCTCTAAAGATTTCTCGCAGAGGGACAAGACTATGGCCAAGGGCGAACGTGGCGACGTGCTCAATCCGCTGATGAAGCAGCGCAAACGGCTGAGCGAAGTGACGATGCGCGAGATGTTCGCGGTCGATCCGAACCGCTTCCAGCGATTCTCGGCGACCGGGGCCGATATTCTGCTGGACTACTCGAAAAACCGCATCGACGAAGACGCCATGGCGGCGCTGTTCGAGCTGGCACGCGCAGCCGGCGTCGAGGAACGCCGCAGCCAGATGTGCGAGGGCGAGCACATCAACATCACCGAAGACCGCGCCGTGATGCACATGGCGCTGCGCTACCAGGGCGACAGGCCGGTCGAGGTGGACGGCAAGGACGTGATGCCGGATGTGCGGGCGGTGCTCGCGGCCATCGAGGCCTATACGAATGCCGTACGCTCGGGCGACATCCGCGGGCATGGCGGCGAACAATTCACCGACGTGGTCAATATCGGCATTGGCGGGTCGGACCTCGGCCCGGCCATGGTGACGCTGGCGCTGGAGCCCTATACCCGCGCCGACCTGCGTGCCCATTACGTTTCCAATGTCGATGGGGCGCATATCCATGACGTGCTCAAGCGCCTCGACCCCAAGAAGACGCTGTTCATCGTTGCGTCCAAGACCTTCACCACCGACGAGACCATGACCAATGCCGGTTCGGCGCGGAAGTGGATTGCCGAGGCGCTGGGCGAAGAAGCGGTGCCTAACCACTTTGCGGCCGTCTCGACCAATCTCGAGGCCTGCGCCAAATTCGGCATCCGTGAAGACCGGATCTTCGGCTTCTGGGACTGGGTCGGCGGGCGCTATTCGGTGTGGTCGGCCATCGGCCTGCCCATCGCCATGGCGGTCGGCTACGACAATTTCGCCAAGTTCCTGGCGGGCGCCGATGCCATGGATCGGCATTTCCTCGAAACGCCGCTGGAGCGCAACCTGCCGGTGATCATGGCGCTGTTGGGCGTCTGGTACCGCAATGCCTGGGGTTTCTCGACCCATGCCGTGCTGCCCTATGACCAGCGCCTCAGCCGTTTTGCCGCGTATCTCCAGCAGCAGGACATGGAATCGAACGGCAAGTCGGTGACGCTTAACGGCAAGAAGGTCGGCTGGCCGACCGGGCCGATCGTCTGGGGCGAGCCGGGCACCAATGGCCAGCATGCCTTCTACCAGTTGATCCACCAGGGCACCGACGTCATTCCCTGCGATTTCCTGATTGCCGCGCGGCCGCATGAAAGCCTGCCGCCGCATCACGACAAGCTGGTGGCGAATGTCTTGGCGCAGTCCGAAGCGCTGATGCTGGGCAAGACCAAGGACGAGGTCGTGGCCGAGCTCAAGGCCCAGGGCCTCGACAAGGACAAGATCAAGGCATTGGCGCCGCACAAGGTGTTTCCGGGCAACCGGCCGAGCAATACGCTGTTCTACAAGCAGCTGACGCCGGAAGTGCTGGGTTCGCTGATCGCGCTCTACGAGCACAAGGTGTTCGTGCAGGGCGTGATCTGGAACGTCAATTCCTACGACCAGTGGGGCGTGGAACTGGGCAAGCAACTGGCCAAGGCGCTACTGCCCAAGGTCAAGGGTGAGGAGAGCGGGGCGGGGCACGATGCCTCGACGCAGGGCCTCCTCGGCTACTATCTCGCCAACAAGGCCTGACGCTTGATCATCACGACGGATGAGCAGCTCGAAAAGCTCAAGGCAATCGGGCGGATCTGCGCCATGGCCCGTGAGGCCATGGCCGCAGCTATGCGACCGGGCATGACCACTCTGGAACTGGACGAGATCGGCGCGAAATTCCTTGCCGAACACGGTGCTCAATCAGCGCCGGTGCTGACCTATGAGTTTCCCGGCGCAACCTGCATCTCGATCAACGAAGAGATCGCCCATGGCATTCCGGGGGACCGGGTGCTCAAGGATGGGGACCTCATCAACATCGACGTGTCGGCGATGAAGGATGGGGTGTTTGCCGATTGCGGCGCCTCATACATCCTGGGCAAGGGTGATCCGCGGCTCGAAAAACTGTGTCGAGAGGGCAAGAAGGCCATGTGGGCCGGGATCAATGCGGTCAAGGCGGGCGCCCCGCTGGCCGACATTGGAACGGCCATCGGCAAGGTCGCCAAAAAGGGCGGCTATACGCTGATCCGGAACCTTGCCAGCCACGGCGTGGGCGACAGCCTCCACGACGAGCCGGGTGAAGTGCCGACATGGCCGGACCGGTCCGAGCGGCGGAAGATCCAGAACGGACTGGTGTTCACGATCGAGCCGTTCCTGTCGTTGGGCGGCCAGATGGCCGAGCAGTTGTATGAAGACGACGAATGGACACTGACTGCGGAGCCGCTGGCGCCGACGGTGCAGTATGAGCACACGATTGTCGCGACGCCGCGCGGCGCCGTGGTGGTGACGCTAGCGGGTTAGAGCCACACCAGCAGCAGCGGGCCGAGGATGACGAGGCCGATGCCGACCGCATAGCGCAGGTTTCCGAGGCGTCGCAGGGCCGGGACGCTGAGGATGGTCGATAGCACCAGGAAGCCGACCAGGCCGACAATGGCAGGTAGCAGCGGGTTGAGATTGAGCGCGGTGTTTTCGGTCAGCTGCAGATAGACCATGTGGCCGCCGGCAAAGCCGAGCAGGGCCATGATGACCACGGTGACTGCCTTGGAGGCGATCAGCAGGGCCATGTCTATGGTGTTGCTGGTGAGCAGGAGGGCAAGGCCGGAGGCGGTGACATGGACGGCGGCGAGGGTGGCGAAGACGCCGCTGCCGACCAGAACGGGCACCAGTTCGGGTGGGGCGTTGAGCGGCACGGAGCCGACCATGGGCAAGTTGGCGCCATATTGGGCCAACAGGTAGATGCCGTAGAGCATGACCAAGGTGCTGCCGGCAAAGACCAGCAAGGTGACCGCCAGGACTTTCAGGAGGTCGGTCGTTTCCTGCGACATGATTTTCCCCAAACCCGCCTAACAACTTGCCGATAGTACGGCATGGCGCTGATTCTCAAACGCGAATGCGACGCGGGGTGGCGCTGAGACGCGTCTGGGTCATCGGCTGGGCAGGGCGGGCGGCCCGGGCAATGCGGATGGGCTTGCGGAACTCTTCGGACAATTCCCCGGCATCGGCGCGGTAATCGAGCTCGGCATAGGGATCGGGGTCGCAATAGGTCTGGGTCATCGCGGGTGCCGGTGCTGGAGCAATGGCGACCGTACCGAACCATTTGGGCGGTGTCGCGACAGGGTGAGCCTTGGAGAAGAGGTGGTACGCCGGGCGGGGGTCGAACCCGCGACCATTCGATTAAAAGTCGAATGCTCTACCACTGAGCTACCGGCGCCTAGAGGTTGGCGCGGAAAATAGCCAGACTTGCCCCCGAGTCAACCGTATTCGGGGATTACTGCCCAAGTGTCAGCGGCGTGCCGGTATAGGGCATTGGGATGCAGGCGATGGACACCCGTTCGAAGCGCTGGCAGAGCGCGCGGGCCTCGGCCAGTTCGGCAATGGGGCCGACCACGATGCGCTTGTCATCGCCGTTGGCCTCATCGACCAGGAGGGGCGAGAGGCCGAACAGCAGCGGGCCAAGCTTGAGGGTGAGATCGCTCCAGAGCGCCGGGGTCTGCTCGAACGGAACGGCTGCCCCGACGGCAATGCCATAGGCATTCTCGTTGGGCATGGCGACGGCGACCTGCGGCGGGACGACGGCGGGAAGCGGCTGCTGCGCGGGGGCTGCTGGTTCGGCGGGCGCTGCCTGGGGTAGAGCGGACTGCCTGACGGCGACCGAACCGCCTTCGGCATCAAAGGTCAGTGTTTCGTTGGTGCCGATCGAGGCGGTGAACATGGACCGATCGACCATGGTGCCGTCGGGCAGGGATTCGAGCATGCGCGGCACGGTGACCTCAAGCGCGCCAACGCGCCGGGTGATCTCATTGCCGCTACGCTCCTGCATGGCAAAGCGACTGACCAGCACCTCGTTCTCGCGCTTGAGGCGGTTGGTTTCCTCACGCAGGTCCGATACCTGCTGGCGCAGTGTTTCGATGGAAGCGCCGGCGATGCGGGGCTGATGCAGACCGCCGATGATGCTCTGTGGCACCAGCATGGAAATGTTGGAGCCGAACACAGCCAGGGCTGCGCAGACAAGCGCCACAATCCCCCAGACGGTGACGTCCGATTGCCGGAACTGTTCGGATGCTCTAGCCAAGCGTGGTAACCCCTGAACCGCCCGAATCGCGGGGCGTATCGGGGCTAGAGTGGTCCCATTGTTATTGGTTCGCCAACTGTTGGCTGCCATAAATTTGTGTAAATGCGCGGCGAAAAGCGACGGCTCGGGGAGAGCGACATGACCGAACTGCTTTCGATCATTCTTGCAGCGGGCGAAGGCACGCGGATGAAATCCGCGCTGCCCAAGGTGCTGCATCCGGTCGGAGGGTTGCCGGTAGTCAGTCATGTGCTGCGGACGGTGCAGGGATTTGGCTCGAAAGTCGCTGTTGTCGTCGGCCCGAACCACGAGGCGGTCGAAGCCGCCGTGACGCGCTTCGAAGCCGGAGCACAGATTTCTAAACAGGTAGAGCGGCTTGGTACGGCCCATGCCGTGCAGCAGGCGCGCGGGGCTTATGAAGGGGCTGGCGGCCATGTGCTGGTGCTCTATGCGGATACGCCGCTGGTGACTGCCGCCACCATCGGGCAGATCGTCGGCAGGCTGGACGAGGGCGCGGACATGGTCGTGGTCGGGTTCCGGCCGGACAATCCGACCGGATACGGCCGCCTGCTGACGGAAGGCGGGCGTGTGCTTGCCATTCGCGAGCACAAGGATGCCAGTGACGAGGAACGACGGATCGGCCTCTGCAATTCGGGCATTATCGGTTTTCGCGGCGACACGCTGCGCGGGGTAATCGACCGGATCGGCAACAAGAATGCCAAGGGCGAATATTACCTGACCGATGCGGTGGAACTGGCGGCCGGAGACGGCAAGCGGATCGATTTCATCGAGGCCGACGCGCGCGAACTGGTTGGTGTCGACAATCGCGAGAAGCTGGCAGAGGCGGAGGCGACCTTCCAGGCCTTCAAACGCAAGGAAGCCATGGAGAATGGCGTCACCCTGCGCGATCCGGCGAGCGTGTGGTTTTCCTGGGATACCGAAATCGGGCGCGATGTGACCATTTTCCCCAATGTCGTCTTTGGGCCGGGCGTCAAAATCGCCGACAATGTGGAAATCCGGGCGTTTTGCGATATCGAGGATGCTGTGATTGGCGAGGGCGCCAGTATCGGCCCGTTTGCCCGCATTCGCGGCGGGGCTGAACTTGGGCCAGATGTGCACCTGGGCAATTTTGTCGAGGTCAAAAAGAGCAAGATCGGCGCCGGCACGAAGGCAGGTCACCTGAGCTATCTCGGGGACGCAGAAATCGGGTCCAGGACCAATATTGGTGCGGGCACGATCACCTGTAATTATGACGGCGTGAACAAGGACAAGACGATCATTGGCGACAATGTTTTCATTGGCTCCAATGCATCCCTGGTAGCGCCGGTGACCATCGGCGATGGGGCCTATACGGCCTCGGGCAGCGTGATCACCCAGGATGTGCCGGCTGATGCGCTGGCGCTCGGGCGGGCGCGGCAGGAAAACAAGCCTGGTTATGCGCCCAGGCTCAAGGAACGTGCGCTGGCCAAGAAGGCTGCGAAAGGAAAATAGCATGTGCGGGATCGTTGGAATTGTTGGCGATGCGCCGGTGGCCGGGCGACTGGTGGATGCGCTCAAGCGCCTCGAATATCGCGGCTATGACAGCGCTGGCGTGGCGACTCTTGAGGATGGCGGCATCACCCGGCGCCGTGCGGAAGGCAAGCTTGGCAATCTCGCGCAAAAGCTGAGCTTCGAGCCGCTTTCCGGACGCATCGGGATCGGCCATACACGCTGGGCCACGCATGGTGCGCCGACCGAGCTGAACGCGCACCCTCACGCCACCGACCGCGTGGCCGTGGTGCACAACGGCATTATCGAAAACTATCGCGAAATGCTGGCAGACCTGGCCAATGATGGCTACCTGCCCAAGACCCAGACCGACACGGAGGCCGTGGCCCTGTGGGTCACGCGCGAATTGGCCAATGGTGCCGATCCGGAACTGGCCGTGGCGCGGACACTCAAGAAGCTGCGGGGCGCATTCGCGCTGGCCTTCATGTTCCGGGGCGAAGACGGGCTGCTGATCGCGGCACGGCATGGCGCACCGCTGGCAGTGGGCTATGGAACAACCGAGATGTATCTGGGCTCGGACGCGATGGCCCTGGCGCCGTTCACTTCGCGCCTGACCTATCTCGAGGACGGCGACTGGGCCGTGATCACCCACAAAGGGGTGACGATCCGCGATGGCAAGGATGCCGTCGTCGAGCGCGAGCTGATGATTTCGCAGACTTCGGCGCTGATGGTGGATAAGGG
>CBFGPB010000131.1:0-7064 GCA_965650545.1 uncultured Devosia sp.
CAGCGGAAATTTTCTACGGAGCGCTGAGGGCCGTACCGCGCGGCGCGGTGGAAGCGGCCAAGGCCTATGGCATGAGCCGTGCCCAGCAGTTCCGTCGCGTCGTCTGGCCCAACCTCATTCGCCTCGCCTGGCCCGCCTATACCAATGAGGTGGTCTTTCTTTTCCACGCTACGGCGATCGTCTATTTTGCCCTGCCCGTCCTCGGCGGTCAGAGCGAATTGATGATCACCGCCAAGACCCTGTTCGAGCGCGACTACAATGCGTTCCTGCATTTTTCCGTCGCCGCTTTGTATTTCCTCATTGTCTCACTGGTGGTGTTCTTCCTGTTCGGCCTCGTCTATCAGCGGCTGATGCGCCACCTTCCCGCGCAGCCCGGCCTGCGCTTTGCACCCAAATGGCTCCGATAGCACAATGACCTTTCAGCAGTACTCCACCGTGCTGGCCGGCGATGCGCCCGGTCAGTTGACCACGCTCTACTGGTACACGGCAGGTCCGGAGACGGCAGACACCAAAGTGCACTTGCAGGCAGCGCTCCATGCCGACGAGCAACCCGGCACCATGGCCCTGCATCATCTCCTGCCGATGCTGCGCGACGCCGATGCCACCGGTCGCCTCAAGGCTCGTTTCGTGGTTTTTCCATCAGTCAATCCGCTGGGCCTGGCCACCCGGGTGCTGCGCCGGCATATCGGTCGCTACGACCTCGAAACCGGGGTAAACTTCAACCGCCGCTGGCCCGATCTCTATCCGCTCATCGCAGAGGCCATTTCGGGCAAGCTCACGAACGACCCAAAGGCCAACCTCGCCCTGATTCGAAAGACCGTAGGCGCCTGGCTTGACCGGCAGCAGCCAGCCACGGCCGCACAGCGCCTGCGGCTGCATATCCTGAAATCCGCCTACGACGCCGATATCGTCCTCGATCTTCATTGTGACGACGAAAGCCTAAAGCACATCTTCACCTCGCCCGACCTGATGCCGGGCCTGCAGGACCTGGCCGACCGCATGCAGGTGGCGGCCACGCTCACGGCCGAGGACAGCGGCGGCGGTTCCTTCGATGAAGTCCTGCCCAATCTCTATCGCAAGGCGCAGCGGGCCAATCCGGGCTTTCCCATTCCCATGGGTGCCGAGACCGCGACGCTCGAATATCGCGGCCAGGCAGATACCCACGACGCCATCGGCGCCGAGGACGCACAAGGCCTCTTCGATTTCTTCGCGGCACGTGGTCTCATCGACGCGAGGCCACCCGCAGCGACCGCAGCCCCCGGCCCGACCCCCTTCGAGGCCACCGAAGTGCTGCGCGCCGACCGATCGGGCCTTCTGGCCTACCGCGTGGGCCTAGGCGATCAGGTGAAAAAGGGTGATTTGGTTGCCGAGATCATCGCCATGGATGGACCGGAGGCTTTTATCGCTCGCACCCCTCTCCGGGCCGGTACCGACGGCCTTGTCCTGTCCCGCGCCAGTGCCAAATATGTCGTGGTGGGTGCATCGGTCGCTAAGATCGTCGGCAACGAAATCCTGCCCGCCCGCGCTGGCGGATATCTCCTCGAGGACTGATCAGCTCGCGAGTGCCGTGGCTTCCTGGACCGGCGCAGGCGCGCGTCTCGCGACAGTTGAGAGCAGGTAGGCGGGTAGGTCGCTCGACGCCAGTGGCCGGGCAAAATAGTAGCCCTGCAACTGGTGGCAGGCGATCTCCGACAGGAATTCGACCTGTTCGGCCGTCTCCACGCCTTCCGCAGTGATACGGAGCTTGAGAGTCTTGGCCATGGAGGCGATGGCTCTCAGGATATCGCGGGCGATGGGATCGCTGGTCGAGGCCTCCACGAAGGACCGGTCGATCTTGATCTTGTCGAAGGGAAACTTGAGCAGATAGCTCAGCGACGAATATCCGGTGCCGAAGTCATCCATGGCAATGGTCACGCCCAGTGCCCTTATCTCGCCAAGCTTTTCGATCACCTCGTCGGGGTTCTCGATCAACAGACCTTCGGTGATCTCGATCTCGAGGCGTTTCGGAGCCAGACCCGAATGGTTCAGCGCCCGCTGCACCACCCGACCGATGTCGGAGCGTCGAAAATGCCGGGCCGAGAGATTGACGGCCACGGTCAGGTGATCGGGCCATGCTGCCGCCTCGATACAGGCCTGGTTGATCGTCCAGTCGCCAATATCGACGATCAGGTCGGATTGTTCGGCAATGGCGATGAAGTCGGATGGGGGCACCAGCCCGCGCGTCGGATGATTCCAACGCACCAGGGCCTCGAAGCCTGTCGGTAGCCCATCCGTGGCGCTCACCAAAGGCTGATAGTGCAGAACCAGCTCGGACCGCGCGATGGCACCGCGCAAGTCTGCCTCGATGAGCCGGCGCTCGCGCTGTTCGGAGTCCATCTGGGTCTCGAAAAACCGGTGCGTTGAACGCCCATCGGCCTTGGCACGATAAAGGGCGAGGTCCGCATTGCGCAAGAGATGGTCCGGACGAATGCCGTCGCCCGGAGCCATTGCAATGCCGATACTTGCCCCGATCAGGAACATGTCGCTTTCGATGTTGAACGGCTCGCGCATGGCCGAAACCAGTCGGACCGCGAGAGTCTCCACTGCGGCCCTGTCTCCCGTGTCGGGCAAGAGGATGGCGAATTCGTCGCCGCCAAGGCGCGCGACAATATCGATCTCGCCGAGCAGGGCCTGCATGCGCCTGGCCGCTTCGGCCAGCAACCGGTCGCCGGCCATATGGCCCTTACTGTCGTTGACGCCCTTGAACTGGTCGAGGTCGAGGAACATGACCGCAAACGGCGTGCCATAGCGCTCAAGACGCGCCACGTTGAGGGACAGTTGCTCGGTGAACTTTGTGCGATTGAGCAGGCCCGTCAGCGAGTCATGGTGGGCCAACAAAGTAATACGCCGCTCGGCAATCTTGCGCTCGGTAATGTCCGAACCGGTCCCAAGGTAGCCCAGGTACTGGCCCCCTTCGTCGAAGGCCGGTTTGCCGGTCAGTCGCCACCAACATTCCTGCCCGGTGACGACGATCTGCACTTCCACATCCTGGAAGGTCTCGCGGGTGGCCATGGCACGCTCGATCTGCAGGATCAGGGGATCGGATGGCGCAGTAATGTTTTGCAGGAACAGCAGAAAGTCGGCGCCGACAAGTTCTGCCTCCGGGGCACCGGTCGCCTTCGTGAAACCGCCCGACAGGCGATTGACCGTGCCAGCTGGATCGACACCCCACACCCAATCAGAGGCCGTCTGTTCGAATTCACGCAACAGCAGGCCGATTATCTCACCCTTTTCCGCCACCAGCATTTCCGAAGCGCGCAGTGCCACGAAAGAGGATGCATGATTGAACACTACAGTGACGAGAATGAAGGTGAAACCACCGATCAGCGTACCCTGCACCAGAATGTCGCCCGATTGCCCCAGCCCCGTCAGGCCCCGCAGGGACCCCACAACGATGGGAATTGTCAGAGCAGCCAGCGCCTGCGGATAGTTGATGAGCGCGATCAGCGATATGCAGAGCAGCCCTCCCGCGCCGAGCAGGGCCACGGTGCGGATGGCCATATCCTGCTGCACCGGCAGCACCGAGAGAACGATTGCCCACAACACGCCCACCGTCAGGGCAAGCAGGATAACTTGGACCGGAGCCCGGCCGATCGGTCCGTCGGACGATCCCCGCGCGGCCCGTGCCGTTGCATAGAGATGGATCACATTGATGACGCTGAGCAGGCCAGCCAGGAGCCCGAAGCTGGGTAGGCCCCAGGTGACAACCAGCAAGACGACCGAGACAATCAGCGACGTCGCCATCAGCGCCGGGACCATCAGCGCAACCGACTGCAGCTGTTGGCGCAGCAGCTTTTCACGCAGTGGGTCGGACAGGCCGTCCGCGCCTATGGCACGATCGACGAAGCCGTTCATCCGGGAAATGACAATATCGGTGGCGCCCATTGCTGCACATTGCACTTGGGCGCCTTAATATTGGGTGTTTGTCTGTGCTTGCCAGCCACCAATGTTCGTCCCGCGCAGGCCGTTGCGTCGATTAACCTGCGATGATCTGACCGCGTGAGAACGGCGTGGGACAACCGGCCCCGGCAATTAGCGGATCGGCTCAGGCGCGGCCCAGACCCCACTGGGCGTGCTCGAGCGCGGTCATCACGCCGCGCAGTTCTGCGAGACCCTTCATGCGGCCAATCGTCGGGTAGCCCGGCTGGGATCGGCGACCGAGATCGTCGAGGATGTCCTGCCCATGGTCCGGCCGCATTGGGATTTCCCAATCCGCACGGCCTTCCCCCTTGCGACGACGCTCCTCGGTGAGAATGGCAGCGATCACCGCCACCATGTCCGTGTCCCCGCCCAGGTGTTCGGCCTCGAAGAAGGAACCGGCGATGTCGTCGGTGTCGCGCTTGACGTTGCGCAGGTGCAGGAAGTGGACCTTGGGACCGAAGCGCTCCATCATGCCCGGCAGGTCATTGTCCGGGCGGGCGCCGAGCGAACCGGTGCAGAAGGTCATGCCATTGGCTTTGCTGTCCACGGCATCGAGAATGAACTTGTAGTCCTCCTCGGTCGACATGATGCGCGGCAGGCCCAGAAGGGCAAACGGCGGATCGTCCGGATGGCAGCAGAGCCGCATGCCTAGATCTTCGGCCACCGGCACGACCTCTTCAAGGAAGTCAACGAAATGGGTCCGCAATTGCTCGCGGCTGATGGCGCCATATTCATCCAGATGGTCCTGGACGTCTTGGAGGCTCATGGACTCGGTCGATCCGGGCAGGCCCATGGTCACGTTGCGGGCGAGCTGCTTCTTCTCGTCCTCGCTCATGGCGTCGAAGCGGCGCGCTGCCTCGTCGGCGATGGCATTGGTGAAATCAGCCGCAGCGCCGGGGCGCTTGAGAATGTGGATGTCGAAGGCCGCAAAGTCGTTGATATCAAAGCGCATGCAGGATGCACCATTGGCCACGGTCCAGCGCAGATCGGTGCGGGTCCAGTCCAGCACGGGCATGAAGTTGTAGCAGATGGTCTCGATACCGCTGTCCGCCAGGTGCTTCATGGAAATCTTGTAATTGGCAATATGCTCGCGCCAATTGCCCTTTTGCTTCTTGATGTCCTCGCTGACCGGCAGACTTTCCACCACATCCCAGGTCAAGCCCGACGCGGTGCCATCCTTGCGGGTCGCGATCTCGCCGTGGCGCCTAGCGATCTCCTCTGGTGTCCAGACAGCCCCATTGGGGACGTGATGTAGCGCACTCACCACACCGGCAGCTCCGGCCTGGGTGATGTCGTCAATGCTGGTGAGGTCCTTGGGGCCGAACCATCGCCATGTCTGTCGCAAGTCAGAACTCCATTCTTGTATGGAAGTTGATTGCCATATTCGGCGCCCTTGCGGAAGTCTCAATCATTGGCCAAGACCAGAAGTGTCTCGACGTGGCACGGTGTACCTTCGCGGCACCAGCACGCCAGGTTCCTGCCCCCTAGAGCCGAGCGGATCTCGGCAAGCGTAGGCGGCGGCCGATCGGCGTCGATCTCGCCGCGAATCCAGCGCGCGTGCCGGGCCACCGCCTCGGCCTGCGCCGCGTCCTTGGCTAGCCCAGTTTCGGCCATCACAGCGTCGATGGTGAAGGGATTGCCCCATGGCCCGGGGCGCGCTACCGACTGGGCCGGCAAGCCATTGAGGGCATGGGATACTGCCTGCAGGTCAAAGCCCGCTCGCCGCGACAGCGCGATCCGCTGCGGCCTCATTTCCGCATCTCCCGGTCGAACACAAATTTCGGCATCTCCCATTTCAGCACCAGCGCCAGCACGCGCAGGGTGAAGCCGATGGCTATCGAGATCAGCACCATCAGATCCCCGGGCAGGCCCGCCGAGAGGCCGAGGAAATAGATGCCGCCGGTGACCAGCGACACGGTGGCGTAGAGTTCGCCCTGGAAAATGAGAGGAATGTCGTTGCAGAGCACATCGCGCAACACACCGCCCGCTGTCCCCGTGACCATGCCGGCCACGATGACGATGATCGGGTGCACGCCCGCTTCCATGCCGATATTGCAGCCAATCACGGTAAAGACGACCAGCCCCAGCGCGTCGAGCAGCAGGAAAGGCCATTTGAGGCGATCGACCAGCCGCGCCAGCGGTATCGTGGCCAGGGCCGCGCCACAGACCAGCAGCAAGACATAGGGGTTTTCCACCCAGACCAGCGGGTAGTGATCGAGAAAGATGTCACGCATGGTTCCGCCCCCGAGGGCCGTGACACAGGCGATCAGGCAGACCCCAAACCAGTCCATGTTTCGACGACCGGCAGCCAGGGCCGCCGTCATCGCCTCGACGGTAATTGCAATGTAGAATGCGATGAGCAGCATGAACGATCTCCGACGCGTCGAAACCGGGTTGCCTGGAACAGATTGGCCCCTCACCATCTGCCCGTCGTCCGCCCCGGAAACAAGCCCCATGCGCCAGCCCCACTCCGTACGCGCCCTTGAAGACTTCGGTCGCATTCGCTTGAGCGAGAATTTCTTCATGCGCGATTTTCTCTATTCCGAGATCGCCGCGATAAATGGCTTTCCGAACCTACCCGAAGACCCTGACCTCGCCATCGCGGCCGGGCGCCAACTTTGCGAAAACCTTCTCGAACCGCTGCAGGCCCGCTTCGGTCGCATCTCGGTCCGTTCCGCCTACCGTTCCCAAGAGGTCAACGGCTTCGGCAATGCCAACAAGCTCAATTGCTCGACCAACGAGAAGAACTTTGCCGGCCACATCTGGGATCGCCGCGATGCCAAAGGCCGCATGGGCGCCACCGCCTGCGTGATCGTCAACCGCTTCATCCCCTACTACGAACGAACCGGCGACTGGGAAGCCATAGCCTGGTGGGTGCACGATCACCTGCCCTATTCCGATATGGAATTCTTCCCCAAATTCGCAGCCTTCAACCTGCAATGGCGCGAAGAACCCGAGCGGAGCATCTACAGCTTCGTTCCGCCCCGCCGTGGGCGACTGACCGACCCCGGACGCCCCAACTGGGCCGGTCGCCATGAGGGGGCTTACGCCGCGATGCTGGCAGAGCTTGTCTAGAGAAAGTCCGCCCGGTGCGGCGTGAACAC
>CBFGPB010000132.1:0-7045 GCA_965650545.1 uncultured Devosia sp.
GGGCGATGCATTTGCATGCCTTGGGTCCGCAGAACGATCTTCAAACAACTGCCGGAAGAGCAAAACGGCCGGGGATTGCCCGGCCGCTTCAGTTCTGCTTCAGGCGCCGCGCTTGCGGGCCGTTTCGCTCACCGCGCGCGGCCCGAACTCAGCCGGGTCGAAGGCGCGGTCCCCCCTGTCGTCGCGGATGCGGGTGGCAAGACCGATCCTGCCAAGCAGGTCGATGAAGGGCACGGGCGGCAGTTCCTCGACATTGGCCATGCGGTGGCAATCCCAATCGCCCTTGGCAATCAGCATGGCCGCGGCAATGGCCGGCACGCCGGCCGTATAGGAGATCGCCTGGCTGTTGGTCTCGGCAAAGGCCTCTTGGTGGTCGGCCACGTTATAGACCAGCAACTCGGTCTCGACCCCGTTGCGCACACCCTTGACCAGGTCGCCGATAAAGGTCTTGCCGGTATAGTCCGGCGCCAGCGACATCGGGTCGGGCAGCACGGCCTTCACCACCTTGAGCGGCACCACTTCCAGTCCCTCGGCTGTCACCACCGGCTTTTCCGAGAGCAGGCCCAGATTGTTGAGCACGGTGAAGACGTTGATGTAATGCTCGCCAAAGCCCATCCAGAAGCGGATATCGGGCACGTCGAGATTGGCCGACAGCGAGTGCACCTCGTCATGGCCGGTGAGATAGGTTGTGTGCGTGCCGACCACCGGCAGGTCGTCGGTGCGCTTGACCTCGAACATCCTGTTCGCCGTCCACTGGCTCTGCTGCCAGCTCCACACCGTCCCGGTGAATTCGCGGAAATTGATCTCGGGATCGAAATTGGTCGCGAAATAGCGGCCATGGCTGCCGGCGTTGACATCGATGATGTCAATGCTGTCGACACGGTCGAAATAGGCGTTCGCCGCCAGCGCCGCATAGGCATTGACCACGCCCGGATCGAAGCCCGCGCCCAGAATGGCGGTGACGCCCTTGCGCTCGCATTCGTCCCGGTGCTTCCACTCATAGTTCCCATACCAGGGGGGCGTCTCGCACACCTTGGCAGGGTCTTCGTGAATGGCCGTGTCGATATAGGCGGCCCCCGTATCCATGCAGGCGCGCAGCACGCTCATGTTGAGGAAGGCCGATCCGGCATTGAGGACGATCTGGCTCTTGGTGCGGCGAATGAGGGCCTTGGTGGCCTCGATGTCCATCGCGTCGAGCTGGTGGGCAGCCAGGATGCCCGGGCGCTTGAGCGCCTTCTTTGCCAGAATACCGGCGACCAGCGCCTCGCATTTGGCAATCGTGCGGGAGGCAATGTGAATGTCTCCGAGCACATCGTTGTGCATTGCTGCCTTATAGGCAGCGACCTGCGCGACACCTCCGGCGCCGATGATGAGGATATTCTTTTTCAATTGGCACGAAACACCTTTTTCAAGTGCTGGGGATCAGCCTGCCACTATGACAGACTGGCGACATAGTCGGCGTAACCGAAGCTTTTCACAAGTTCGACTGCGCCGCTTTTCCTGCGAATGGCTATAGACGGCATCGCCACGCCGTTGAACCAGTTTTTCTTCACCATGGTGTATCCGCCGGCATTCAACAGGGAGATACGGTCGCCGACCGCCAGCGGTTTGGGGAAATTGAACGTTCCGAACACGTCGCCGGCAAGGCAGGATTTGCCGGCAACCTGATACCGATACGGCCCGGCATCGGGCGCCACCGATCCGCTCTCGCGATAAACGAGAAGATCGAGCATGTGGGCCTCGACCGCGCTGTCGACAATGGCCACTGGCATGCCGTTCTCTACGATGTCGAGGACCGTGACCTCCAGGGTCGTCGTATCGGTGACCACGGTATCGCCGGGCTCGAGATAGACCTGGACGCCGAATCTTTCGGAGAACGCCTTGAGGCGCATCGCCAACCCGTCGAGGTCATAGCCGGGCTTGGTGAAGTGGATACCGCCCCCCAGGCTCACCCAGTCGAGCCGGGCCAGCAGGTCGCCAATCTTATCCTCGATGCTGTCGAGCAGTGTAGACAAAGCCTGGACGCTATCGTTCTCGCAATTGCAGTGCAGCATGAACCCGGAAACCCGACCCATCGCCGCTTCAACCCTTTTCCGGTCGCTTTCTCCCAGGCGGCTATATTGCCGCGCGGGATCGGCCAGGTCGAAATGCGAATGGCTCACGCCCGGATTGACCCGCAGGCCAATGGGCAGGTGCGCGGCCTTGTCGCCGAAACGCTCGAGCTGGCTGACCGAGTTGAAGATCACCTTGTCGGCATTGGCGATGGCCTCGTCGATCTCGCTGTCGGACCATGCCACGGAATACGCATGAGTCTCGCCACCGAACTTTTCGCGGCCCAGCTTGAGTTCGTTGAGCGAGGAGGATGTCGTGCCATCCATATGCGGCGCAATTTGCTCAAAGGTCGACCAGGTGGCAAAGCACTTGAGCGCCAGCAGGCACTTTGCGCCCGACGCGGCGCGCAGCCGGTCCACGATATCGAGGTTCCGCGCCAGCGCGGTCTCGTCAATGAGGTAATAGGGGGTGGCCAGGGGCATCGCGCCAAACTCCAACTAGCGTGTGCCCGCCGGAAAGGCGGCGGAAGAAGGCCGCGGGTGTAACGGCCACCTCCGTCATGATCAAGTGCCCAAAACGACGCTGCCCCCGAAGCAGGGCTTCAGGGGCGCTACGCTGGTGGAAATGACCGCCTCGGATCACTCGTCTTCGGTGGTGGTATCGACCAGCGACTTGGCGACGCCGCCGCAAAGCGCCGCATCGCGGTACTTGCAGTCGACTTGCGCTGCAAAGGCAGGAGCCGCGACACCGGCGACCAGGGTCAGGGCGAGAAGGGAGGCAATGATCTTTTTCATGGGAGAAGCTCCGTGTTGAGGTTACGGGAAGGAGCTTGCCACCTGCCACATTGCGCCAGCATTGCCGCGGCGTTTCCATTGCTTGCCGGATCATTAAACTGCTGTCAGGAAACGGAAAGTCAGAAAGGTCAATGCCAGTTGACCTGTAAGCCGGGTTCTGTAGGGCCGCGTTGCCGCGACGTGGTGACCATTCATCTGAGGCGGCTGTTGCCAGCGCGCTCGTGCAACCAACCCGGACGACATGGCCTCGAAACAGGCTGGGCCGAAGCCCGCGTCATCCCTATTTGGTCTTGCTCCCGGTGGGGTTTACCGTGCGGCCTCTGTCGCCAGACGCCCGGTGCGCTCTTACCGCACCCTTTCACCCTTACCTGTCCGAAGACGGGCGGTTTGCTTTCTGTGGCACTTTCCCTGGGGTCGCCCCCGGCGGCTTCTCGCCGTCACCGTGTTTCGATGGAGCCCGGACTTTCCTCCGGCAGGCAGTTACCCACCTGCCAGCGGTCACCCGGTCAACTGGCGCGGCTTATGTGAGGGAGGAAGTGGTTGCCGTCAAGTCAGCAGCGGCTGCGGACGCGGCTTGGTAATGGCCTGGTAGGCCAGATTGATCGCCGACATCCGGGCCGTGGCCACATCGATCAGATCCTCCGGCACGCCCTTGGCGATCAGCCGGTCCGGATGATGCTCGGCGACCAGCAGGCGATAGACGCGACGCACTTCTTCGGGCGGGGCATCATGGCTGAGGCCCAGCACCGTATAGGGATCGACATCGGTACCCAGCATCACATGCTGGGCCGCGATCTGTTCGAAACGCGCCTCGTCGAAGCCGAAGATGACGCTCACTTCGCGCAGGTAATCGATCTCGGCCTCGTGCACGAGCCCATCGGCCGTGGCGATGAAGAACAGGCTGTCGAGCACATGTTCGAGCGTATCGGGCGTATCGGCGAAGAACCGCGCCACCTTGCGGGCATAGGCGTCGAAACCAGCCACATCCTGCTTGGCGAGGTTGAACAGGCGCTCCACCTGCGGCTCGCTGCCCTTGGCAATCTCGACCGTGGCGTTGAAGGCGCGGACTTCCGAAGCCGTGACCGCACCATCGGCGACCGCCATCTTGGCGGAGAGCGCAATCAGCGCGAGCGTGAAGGCCGCCTCGCGCCCGCCGGGCAGCCAGGTATCTGGATCGAGGATATTGGCGACATGCCCGGCCATGCCCGTGCGCTGGGAGAACGAGCCCAGGAACTGGGCCAGCTTTTGCCAGACATCGCGATTGTCCTCGCGCTTGCGGACGCAACACAGCATTTTGACGCCTTCATTTCCCCGCTGGGTCATAAGACCTATCCGCTTCGCTGGCCGGGGTCCATTGCCCCCGAGGCATAGCCGACCTGCCGGCTACTCAAACGGATAGTAATCGCCCTCATAGGCGCGGGGGAAGCGCCACACACGCGCACTTGAATTGGGCCCCTCGTCCAGGAAGAAGCCATCAGCATCATAATCCGCCGGCGGCTCACCTGCGCCGGCCTGGGCCTGGCGACGGGCGAGAAACTCCGAAAGCGGACCGCTTTCCCAGTCCTCGAGATCGGATGCGGTGATCACCGGCGTCTCGTTCCCGACAATGACGGGCGGCTCGGTTTCGATCACAAGAGGCGGCTGCGCAGCGACCTGGGTCCTGGGCACCGAAGCCGGGCGCTCGGAAACCGGGGTTGGAAAGGTGACGATTCGGGTGCGCGGCACTGAAGCAACCTGCTCCGGCGCCGGTGCAGTGGTGGCTGGCTTGGCAGTCGCGGCAGGCTGGACACGGGGTGCCGGATCGACCGATGCCACTGCGGCAGGCGCGTCATCGCCGCCGCCACTGATGTAGCTGGGCAGCGGCCGGCCGGATTTGAGAAAGTCGTCGACAGCATCGCCGGAAGCAGCGCCGGGCTGTGCCGTGGCGGTGGTCACCGGATCGGACACAGCTGCAGGCTCCGCGGCAGGCTTCTCTTCAGCTTCCGCAACGGCCGCAGGCGCTCGAGGAGCAACAGCAGTTTCAACCGAAGCCACGACCGGCGCCGGGCGCTGGCTGGCAGGCGTCGGCAGCGCCGGCGTTTCCGCCTGCTCCTCGATCACCGCGACTTGCGGTGCAGACCGGGGCTCGAACTGGCGCAGGGCCGCATCGGCGGCGGGAATGGCAACGACGACAAGGGCTCCGGCCCAGGCCAGACCATTGGTGATGCGGCGATCAATCGGCATTCAACGAGACTTCCAACATGCTCCGCCCGAAGGCCGGGACATCGCCTTTTTTCGTGGCCACAATATGAAAGGGCCCGGACTGTCATTTTCCGGGCCCCAACATGAACCGATCCTGAACGGGACCGGCGTCAGGGGCGGCGGCCCAGCAGCCGGGCCAGCGCCAGGACCAGGTTGGAACGATTGAGCGTATAGAAGTGGAACTCGGTGACGCCTTCATCGAGGAGCTCGGTGACCTGTTCCGCCGCCACAGCCGCCGCCACCAGCGCGTGCGTTTCCGGATCGTCGTCCAGGCCGTCGAAGCGCTCGGCCAGCCAGCCGGGTATCGAGGCGCCGCAGCGCGCGGCGAAGCCGGAAATCTGCTTGAAGGAATGGATCGGCTGGATGCCCGGCACGATCGGCGCGGTGACGCCCGCCTTCCGCGCCCGCTCGACATAGCGCAGGTAATCGGTGTTCGAGAAGAACATCTGGGTGATGGCGCGGTCGGCGCCGGCGTCGATCTTGCGCTTGAGATTGTCGATATCGGCCTGCCAGTCGGCGCTCTGCGGGTGCTTCTCCGGATAGGCCGCAACGGAAATATCGAAGTCGCCGATCTTGCGGATACCGGCCACGAGATCAGCGGCATTCTGATAGCCGTCGGGATGCGGCGTGAAAGGCTGGCCGACGCCTTCCGGCGGGTCCCCGCGCAGGGCAACGATCTTGTTGACGCCGGCGGCCTTGTAGCCGCGCACCACTTCGTCGACCTCATGCCGCGTCGCGCCCACGCAGGTGAGGTGGGCAGCGGCGGGCACGCCCGTGTCATTGGTGATGCGGCTCACCATGCGCAGCGTGCGTTCGCGCGTCGAACCGCCGGCGCCATAGGTCACCGAAACGAAGCGCGGGCTCAGCGGCGCCAGCTTGGCAATGCTGTCCCAGAACCGCTCTTCCATGACGTCGGTCTTGGGCGGGAAAAATTCGAAGGAGATTTGCAGCGGCGGCCGCTGGTCGGCGGTCTTCCGGCTGGCGCGCAGATTGTCATCGAGCATGGTCTAGTCCGTCCTGTTGCGGTCGCCGAGGTGCCAGAGGCAGACCGTCAGCCCGCGATCCTTGTTGTCGCTTGGGAATTCGCGCATGGCGAGCACATCGAGCCCCGCCATGCCAGCCCAGTCCTTCATCTGCTCCCGCGACAGGCCGAGCCGTCTGTGTGCATGCTCGCTCCGCAGGAATTCGAGGTCATGCGGGGCGAAATCCACAATGAGGATTTCCCCGCCAGGTTTGAGCAGGCGCCGAGCCTGCGCCAGCATTCGGCCCGGGTCGTCGAAATAATGCAGCACCTGGTGGATCACGATGACATCGGCGGGGCCGATGGCCGGATCGAGCGCGCCAATGTCACCCAGCCGCACCTGTGCATGGGTCACGCCGGCGGCGGCAAGGCGCGACCGCGCCACGGCAAGCATTTCCCGGCTCGAATCCACGCCGACGCCGCGCCTGTAGGCGGGTGCCAGGACTTCGAGCATGCGCCCCGTCCCCGTGCCAAGATCCACCAGCAGGTCAACCGTCCGGCCACCCAGTTCCGCCAGCACGGCGGCCTCGACGGCCGCTTCGGGGACATGCAGGGTCTTCAACAGGTCCCAGCTATCGGCGACCTTGGCGAAATAGTCGGCGGCAATGGCCTGCTGCTCGGCCCGCGCTTCGGCCTGCCGCGCCCGGTCGCGCTTGCGGTCGGGATCGTTCGGATCGACCCGCGCCGTCAGCCAGCGCGCCAGTTCGGCCCCCTGCCCGTCCGGCGCGAGGCGATAGTAAGCCCAGGCGCCCTCGGCATGGCGTTGGACGAGGCCCGCATCGGCGAGCAGCTTCAAATGCCGCGACACACGCGGCTGGCTCTGGTCGAGGATTTCGGTCAGGTCCTTGACCGAATGGTCGCCGTCGGCGAGAAGCGCGAGCAGGCGCAGCCGGGTATCTTCCCCCGCCGCCTTCAGCACATTCACCAGCTTGTCCAG
>CBFGPB010000133.1:0-6903 GCA_965650545.1 uncultured Devosia sp.
GACTTTGCCGAGGACAAGCTTGCCAGCGCCGGCCCCGACGCCCTTGTCCGCACGCCGCTCTCGGGTCGCCGCACCCATGGCTGGGAGCGCCCCTATGAGGGCTGGTCAGGTGGCGAACTTTGTTCACGCCAGACCATCGGCCATACCGGTTTTACCGGC
Organism: uncultured Devosia sp.; assembly: GCA_965650545.1. Taxonomy (GTDB): domain Bacteria; phylum Pseudomonadota; class Alphaproteobacteria; order Rhizobiales; family Devosiaceae; genus Devosia. The sequence goes on from CBFGPB010000133.1 coordinate 160, forward strand.
ACCGGCCTGTGGCTCGATTTCGAACGCGGCCATGCCTGGACGCTGCTCACCAACCGGGTGCATCCGACGCGCCACTTCGACAGCGGCATCGTCCCGCTGCGCCGGGCCGTCGGGGATGCCATCAATGCCGAATAGGGAGACTTCCATGGAACCGATCTGGGCCATTGGGCTGATGACGGGCACTGTGCTCGATGGAAATATCGATGTCGCGCTGCTGCGGACCGACGGCGAGACGGTGGAGAGTTTCGGCGCCTATACGCTTGCGCCCTATCCGCGGTCCATCCGCGACACGCTTGAGGAAACCCTCAGCCAGGCGCGAAAGTGGAATTTCGAGGGTCCTGAACCCGCCATTTTTGCAGAGGCCGAAGACGCCCTCACCCGTGCCCAATCCGCCGCCGTGCTCGACCTCGTGGCCGAGGCAGGGCTGGCCCCCGGCGACATCGGCATCATCGGCTTCCACGGCCAATCGGTCCTGCATCGCGCACCGCAACCGGGTCGCATAGGCGCCACCCGCCAGCTCGGCAATGGCGCGCTGATGCATGAGATCACCGGCATCAAGACCGCCTACGACTTCCGCTCGGCCGACGTGCGCGCCGGGGGACAGGGCGCGCCGCTCGCCGCCCTTTACCATCAGGCGCTGCTCAAGAAGATCGGCGCCCAGGATGGCAAGACCGCGGTGCTCAACCTCGGCGGCGTCGCCAACATCACCTATTGGGACGGCGCTGATACTCTGATCGCCTTCGATACCGGCCCCGCCAACGCCCCGATCAACGACTTCGTCAAGGGCCTCGGCCTGGGGGACATGGATCAGAACGGCGAAATGGCGCTCCGCGGCACCGTCGATGAAGTCCGCCTGGCGCGGCTCCTCACCCATCAATACTTGTCCAAGCCCTATCCCAAGTCGCTGGATCGGTTCGACTTCCTCGCAACCATGGCTGATGGCCTTAGTGCCGAGGACGGTGCGGCAACTTTGACCGCCTTTACCACGGGCGCGGTGGGCAAGGCGCTCGACCTGCTGCCCCAGCGCCCGGAGCGGCTTGTGGTCTGCGGTGGCGGGCGGCACAATCCGGCGATCATGGCTATGCTGGCAACACGCGCCAGGGTTGAAGCCGTGCCGGCCGAAGCCGTCGGCTGGCGAGGCGATGCCATCGAGGCGGAGTGTTTCGCTTTTCTCGCCGTGCGCGTGCTGCGTGGCCTGCCGATCAGTTTTCCGACCACGACCGGCGCCCCGCACCCACTCACCGGCGGTGTCCTGGCCGCATGACGATGAGCGAACTGGCCCTTGAAGTGACCGACGCGCCGCGCGCGAGCGACGTCGACTTCATCGGGAAGTCCCTCTCCGAATTCAACCATGGCGATGTCGGTCCATCTGACCGATTGCCACTGGCGGTGTTTCTGCGGGACCAGGGCGACGCTATTGTTGCCGGCATTTCCGGCTATACGGCGTGGGGCTGGCTCTATGTGCAGTGGCTGTGGGTTGCCGAAAATCAGCGGGGCCGAAAGTTGGCCGCGACAATGCTGGCGGCGGCGGAAGCAGAAGCGCGCCGTCGCGGTTGCCATGGAGCTTACATCGACACGTTCAATCCACATGCCCTTCATGCCTACCAGCGCGCCGGCTACAAGGCCTTCGGGCATTTGCCGGACTTCCCGCCAGGACGCACTCGGACCTTTCTTCAGAAGCCGCTGGATACTTCTGATCCCGCAACGATGCCGCCCCTACCAGGCGCCAGTCGAGACAAGCCGACAGGCGCTGACTGAAGGACACGACATCTAACACGACGCTGAGGAAGGTCGGGGACCGCCCATAGTCAGGCAACTAAGGCCCAGCCTATGCCACGGCCCTCCTAGCGGGTGCTCTCCAGGCCGAAGATGGCCTCGATATCGTCGAGCATCAGGTGGGCGGCGTAGATCCCGCCGGCACTGTTCCAGATGATCTCGCTGATGCGTTGCGCCTTGCCGGCCTTGACGGCATCGAGGTTGAGCCAGAGCGGATCGTTGAGCCAGTCGTTGAGGTTGGCGGTGGCTTCGTCATCGTTGAGATCGCTGGAAAAGTAGAAGATGCGGTCGGCATCCATCTCGGGGATGCGTTCCTTCGTGACCTCTTCGGCGAATTCGTCCCTGTCCTGGGCGGGCGGACGGGCGAAGCCGATCTGGTCCAGGATGAGACCACCAAAGTTCTGCTTGTAGTAGATGCGGGTCCGGTTGGGCGAGAAGCGTACGAGCGAGATGGTTTCGTTGACCGCATCGCCCAGGGCATCGTGGATGGCGGTGGTGCGGGCGGCGAGCCCCGCGAGGGCCGCCTTGCCTTCGGCACTCTTGCCGATGACGTCGGCGTAGAATTGCAGGTTGTCCTGCCAGGTGCCGCCGATGGTTTCGGACATTACCGTGGGGGCAATGGCCGAAAGCTGGGGATAGATATCTTCCTGGCGCACCTTGGTCCCGAGGATCAGGTCGGGCTCCAGCGTGGCGAGGATTTCGAGATTGACGGCCAGCTCGGTGCCCAAGGGCACAGTGTCGGCCAGCGGGGCGGCAATGTGGTCGTACCAGGGGTCGCCGTCCCAGCTCTGGACGGCGCCGACCGGGGTGACGCCCAGATAGAGCAGCGCCTCGGTGCCCTCATTGGTCAGCATGACGATGCGCTGCGGATTGTCCGGGACGTCGGTGACGCCCATGGCATGGGTGATTTCGCGGGCGGCGAGCGGGCCGGAAAGGGCAAAGACAGCGATTGCGGCCAACAGGCCAGTGGCGAGACGACGCTTGTTCATCGAAGGGGTCCAGGAGCAAAAAAAAGGCCGACCAAAGGCCGGCCGGGTTGATCAACGGGTGCTTTCGAGCCCGTAGATGGCCTCGATATCGTCGAGCATCAGATTGCCGGCGATGATCCCGCCCGCAGTATTCCAGATGGCGTCGGACACTTCATGCACCTTGCCGGCCTTCACCACTTCAAGGTTCTGCCAGAGAGGATCGGCCAGCCAGTCGGCCTTCTGGGTGTCGCCTTCGCCATTGCCGGTCTCATAGGTGAAATAGAACAGTCGATCGCCTTCGAATTCGGGGATGCGTTCCTTGGTGATTTCCTCGGCAAACTCGTCCTTGTCCTGAGTGGCGGGCCGATGGAAGCCGAGTTGGTCCAGTAGGATGCCCGAAAAACTGTCCTTGAACATGATGCGGGTCTGGCCGGCCATGAAGCGGGCAATGGACACTTCCTCGGCCAGGTGATCGCCCAGCGCCGCGGAGATGGCCGCGACGCGGGCATCGAAGGCGTCGAGGGCGGCCTTGCCCTCCTCGCCCTTGCCGACAGCGTCGGAATAGAGGGCCATGTTGATCTTCCAGTCGCCGCGCAGGCGTTCGGAGATCACGGTGGGAGCGATGGCCGAAAGCTGTTCGTAGATCTCCTCATGCCGCTGCTTATTACCCAGAATCAGGTCTGGCTCGAGCGAGACCAGCACTTCAAGGTTCACCGCGGATTCTTCCCCAACGACCGTCACTTCGGCCATCTGGCCAGCAAGGTGATCGTACCAAGGATCGCCCAGCCACGACTTGGCGGCGCCCACCGGGGTGACGCCGATCGCGAGAAGCGCCTCGGTCCCCTCATTGGTCAGGACCACGATGCGCTGCGGATTGTCCGGCACATCGGTGACGCCCATGGCATGGGTGATTTCCCGCGCCGTAGCGATCCCCGAAAGCAGCACGGCGAGGGTGGAGGCGGCGATGACTATGCGGATCATAACGTATCCCTGATTGGTTGCCTTTGGGCCGTCGCAAGGGTGAAAAAACTTGACAATCCAGCTCCGAAATTAGATGGCTTCTCATCAGAATTTAACTTGAGTGTCAATATCAACTATCTGGAGACGTCTTGACCGCGATAGCCGAAGCCCATGAGAGCGAGGCCGGGAGGCCTGAGAGCCGGCACCGGACCTATGCCGCCCTGATGGTTGGGCTGGTCGCGGCCATGCTGATGAGCCTCACGCTGGGCTACAAGGTCTATACGCTGGGCGAGGTCTGGGCGGCGCTGATCGGTCATGAGAGCTCGGAGACCACGACGGTCATTGCCGGCTTGCGGTTGCCGCGGGCGCTGATCGCCCCATTGGCTGGGGCAGCTCTGGGAATGGCAGGCGTCTTGGTGCAGACCCTTTCTCGCAACCGCATCGCCTCGCCTGATACGCTCGGGCTCAATGCCGGGGCGTCGCTGGCCGTGGTACTGGCAACGGTAGTGCTGGGCATACAGTCGCTGGCGGGGCTGTCGCTGGCGGCAGCCGGGGGGGCGCTGCTCACCAGTGTGCTGGTCTTCGGCGTGGCGGCCGGCGCGGGTGGGCTCTCGCCGCTCAAGATCGTGCTGGTGGGCGTGACCTTTGCCAGCCTCGCCCATGCCATGGTGGAGATCGTGCTCACCAGCAATGAAGCGCAGTTGCAGCAATTGCTGTTCTGGCTCTCAGGCGCCTTCGTGGACCGGCCAATCAGCCTGTTTTTCAATGGCCTGCCGGTGGTCATGGCGGGTGGTGCCCTGGCCTTCGTGCTGACGACCGCGCTCGATGCGATGCAGGCGGATGACTCCACCGCGGCGGGGCTGGGGGTGCCGCTGGTGGCGGTGCGGGGTCTGACCTTCCTGGCCGTCTCGCTGTTGACGGGCGCGGCGGTGTCCATGGCGGGGCCGGTGGCCTTTGTGGGTCTTGTTGTGCCCCATATAGCGCGGCGGCTGGTGGGATTGCGCCATCGGCATCAATTGGCAGCGGCGGCTTTGAGCGGGGCGATCTATGCCACCCTGGCCGATGTGGCGGCACGCTTCGTCATCTATCCTGTCGAGGCGCCTGTGGGTGCAATCACGGCCGTGGTCGGGGCCGGGGCGTTGTTGGTCCTGCTGATGCGGAGGCTGGCATGAGCGACATTGCTGCAATGGCGCGCGCTCGCTTCGTCCGGCCGGGAGTGACCGTGCTGGGTGTGGCGGCGGTCTTCGTGCTGCTGGTGCTGTGTGGCGTCGCGTTCGGCTCGACCTGGATACCGCTCGAAACCGTGGCCCAAGTGCTGTTGGGAAGCGGGGAGAAGACCGACAGGCTTGTGGTGCTGCAACTGCGCATGCCGCGCGTGGCGGCGGCGGCGATCGCGGGGGGCGCCATCGCCTTTGCCGGATATCTCTTGCAGCGCATTACCCGAAACGAGCTGGCATCTCCGGGCGTGCTCGGCGTGGTCGACGGGGCGGCGCTGGGCGTGGTCCTGTTCATGGCCATCTTCACAAGCGAGAGCAATTCGCTGACCGTATCGGTAGCCTGGCAGCCGCTCGCTGCCGCACTGGGCGCAGTGGCGGCCATCAGCCTCGTCTTCCTGCTGTCGGGACGGCAGGCTTCGTCGGCCATGCGGCTGCTGCTGTTCGGCATTGCGGTTGCCGCAGTGTGCAAGGCCCTGACCACGATCTTCATGCTCATCGGGCCGATTTACCAGGCGTCGCAGGCGGCGCGGTGGCTGGCCGGGGCAGTCAACACGATCAACTGGATGGAAATCCAGATCATGCTGGCGCTGTTGCTGCCGGTTGGCATCATTGCGGCCATGGTGGCCCGACATCTGCCACCAGCGGACCTCGACGACACTTCGTCGCGCAGCATCGGGCTCAACCTGCCGATCTATCGCCTCGGCATTTTCCTGTTGGCAGCGCTACTGACAGCGGGGGCCGTGGCCTTTGCCGGCGGGGTCAGCTTCATCGGGCTGATGGCACCACATCTGGCTCGGCTGCTGGTCGGGCGGGCGCGGGCGGCGGGCATCGTGGTCTCGATCCTCCTCGGCGCGATCATTCTCGTGGGCGCAGACCTCCTCGTGCGCGTGGCCTTTGCGCCGCTCGAAGTACCGGCCGGGACGGTGACGGCGGTGATCGGTGCGCCCTATTTCCTCTTCCTCCTCATGCGCAAGGACAAGACCAATGGATGACCAACTGGCGAGCCGCATAGAGGTCAAGGGGCTGACCCTGGCTTATGGCAGTGATGTGGTGCTTGATGCCCTGAGCCTGCCAATCCCCAAGGGACATATCACGGTTCTTGCCGGGCCCAATGGCTGCGGAAAATCGACGCTGCTGCGGGCCATCCGACGGCTCCATGCCCCGCAGTCGGGGCAGGTCCTGCTCGACGCGGAAGACATATCCAAGCTCAACGGCAAGGCCCTGGGCCGCAAGATCGGCCTATTGGCGCAGAGCCCCGCGGCACCGCAGGACATGACGGTGGAAGAGCTGGTGCGGCTGGGACGCTATCCGCACCAGGCCATGCTGCAACCCTGGAGCCCCGGCGACGCGGCGGCCGTGGAAGCGGCCATGGCGGGAACAGGCGTCGAGACCATGCGGCACCGGCGCATCGGTTCGCTCTCTGGTGGACAATTGCAGCGCGCCTGGATCGCCATGGTGCTGGCGCAGCAAACCGACACGATCTGCCTCGACGAACCGGTCAACCACCTCGACATGGCACACCAGCTCGACTGTCTGGAACTCGTGACAAGACTGAACAGGGAAGAGGGGCGCACCATCGTCCTCGTGCTGCACGATCTCAACCTGGCGGCGCGCTATGCCGACCAACTGGTCTTTGTTGCAAACGGCAAGGTGCGCGAGCGCGGCGCGCCGGATGCGATGATGCGGCCCGACCTCATCGCCGAAGTGTTCGACGTCGATACGTCAATTGTCACCGACCCCATCTACCGTCGACCCATCTGTGTTCCGCATCGCCGGCAAAGTCGATAGCCATTGGGGCAACCCGGTTGCGCGGCGTGGAGCGG
>CBFGPB010000134.1:0-6845 GCA_965650545.1 uncultured Devosia sp.
CCCATTCTTCTCCCCCTCGGGGAGAAGGTGGCGCGCAGCGCCGGATGAGGGGGATGTCTGCACCAATCCAGCCCTACTGCACCGCCGCCAGCATTTCCTCGATCCAGGCTGAGGAATTGGCGGTGATCTCGGCTTCGTCGAGGGTCAGGGTCTTGTCCGGCTGCGGCAGGCCCTCAAAGGACGCATCGAGCTCGGCGCCAAGGTCGACGACCGGGAACATCCAGTTGGTCGTCGGAATGACCTTCTGGCCCTCGACCGAGGTCAGGTAGGCGAGAAAGTCGCGGGCGAGATCCTGCTGGTCGGAGGATTTGAGGATCCCCGCCACTTCGATCTGCGGGAAATGGCCTTCCGAGAACATCGCCGCCTTGATGGTGTGATCGTCGCCATCGAAGATGTGGTAGGCGGGCGAGGTCGTGTAGGACAGCACCATGTCCGCCTCCCCGTCGAGGAACAGGGCGTAGCTCTCGCTCCATTCGCGGGTGATGGTCAGGATATGCGGCTTGAGACCGGCCCAGATTTCGGGTGCGCGATCGCCATAGGCCGCCTTGACCCACAGCAGCAGCCCGAGGCCCGGCGTGGCAGAACGCGGATCCTGGATGGCGATCTTGATGTCGTCATTGAGCGCGATCAGCTCTTCGAACGAGGCCGGTGGCACCGGCATCGTGTCGGTGTCATGCATGAAGGCGAAATGCGAATAGTCGAAGGGCACGAATTGCGCATCGGTCCATTCGGCAGGCAGCGCGAGGGCGGAAAGATCGAGCCCATGATCGGCAAACAGGCCGGTCTGGCGGGCTTCCCCGGCAATGGCCGTATCGAGGCCCAGCAGGATATCGGCCTCGGTGCTTTCGCCTTCGAGCTGCGCCTTGCGCAGGATGCCAATGGAGCTGTCGGCAGCGACCCAGTTGACGGTGCAGTTGCAGGTGGCCTCGAAGCCTTCCTTCAAGGGCACGCCCGGGCCCCATTCGGAGGCAAAGCCGTCATAGGTGTAGATGGTGAGCGTCGGCTTGTCCTGTGCGATGGCACTGCCGGACAATCCGGCAAGAAGGACCGCAAGCGCGATGGAGGAAAACTTGACCATCTTTGGTCATCCCTTCAATCAGTTGCGGTCATGGGAGAAGGGATGTGTCAATGGTAAAGGACGCGCGAGGGCACCCTTGCCATCTCGAACTTCCTCCGCCAGCATGACCTGGTTCAGGTTCTATGGGTAACTCTCAGCTCCGGCGGCAACCGGAACACCCCAGCGAGACGGTGCGGACCATATTGAGAGAAAACCCAGAGTGCAATCCCCCATTCAGTCTACTGAAAAGACCCTGCTGAGCTTTGATCGCCCCCTCGCCATTGTCGGCGGCGGTACCACCGATATCGCGCTTCTGCACGAGCTCGTGGCGCATGGCGTCGCTCTCGTGGGCGCCGATGGCGGCGGCAATGCCATCGGGGCGGCAGGCCTCGTGCCCGAGGCCATCCTGGGTGACCTTGATTCGATTGAGGACCGGGGTGGCTGGGAGCAACGCACGCGCGTCATCCATATCCCCGAGCAGATCACCACCGACTTCCAGAAGGCGCTCTACTCCACCAGCGCCCCGGTGACGCTGGCGCTGGGCATGACGGGCAAAAGGCTCGACCATACGCTGGCCGCACTCAGCGCCCTGCACGAAGTGGCGCAGAGCCGGCGCGTCATTCTCGTCGACGAGACCGACGTGGCCCTCGCCGTGTCCGGACCTTTCGCCTTCGACGCCGCGCACAAGGAACGCATTTCGGTGCATCCGCTGGTGCCGATCGTCTTCGAGCGCACCAAGGGCCTCTTCTATCCGATGAATGACCTGCTGCTCGATCCTGCGGGCCGCCTGGGCACGTCCAATGAGGGCACCGGCGGGCGCGTGGAAATCGTCCCCAGGGACGAAACACCCTGGCTGCTGATCCTGGGGCGGGAGCGGCTGTGGGATCTGGTGGAACTGTGCCTGGGCTGAACCTCTCGCCCTCGCGGTTCGAGGCTTCGCTTCGCACCTCACCATGAGGGCTACGGCAAGCTTGATCCATCCACGGCCCTCATCCTGAGGTGCCGCGAAGCGGCCTCGAAGGACGAGGGCGGCCTACGCGCTCCCTAGCCCACCTCGTCCAGCCGGAACTGCAGCTTGGCGAGTTCCGCGTACCGTCCGCCCTTGGCCACCAGTTCGTCATGCGTGCCCTGGTCGATGATCTGGCCGCCATCGAGCACCAGGATCGTATCGGCGTCGCGGATAGTGGCGAGGCGGTGGGCGATGACCAGCGTGGTGCGGCCTTCCATGAGGTGTTCGAGCGCGGTCTGCACCAGCCGCTCGGACTGCGCATCGAGCGCCGAAGTCGCCTCGTCGAGCAGCAGAATGGGGGCGTTCTTCAGAATGGCGCGGGCAATGGCCAACCGCTGCTTCTGCCCGCCGGAGAGCATCACGCCCCGCTCGCCCACCACAGTGTCATAGCCCTTGGGCAGGTCGCCCACGAAATCGTCGACCAGCGCTGCCTTGGCCGCCGCGACCACCTCGTCCATGGAGGCATCGGGTTTGCCGAAGCGGATGTTCTCGGCAATGGTGCCGGCAAAGATGATCGGCTCCTGCTCGACATAGGCGAAACGCTGCCGGAGATCGGCAAGGGTGACATCGCGAATATCGATCCCGTCGACGAGAATCGTGCCAGCCGTGACATCGTAGAAGCGCTGCAGCAGCGACAGCGTCGTCGACTTGCCCGAGCCTGACGGCCCGACCAGCGCCACGGTCTGGCCCTTGCCCACGGCAAAGCTGACATCGCGCAGCACGGGATCGCCACCCGCCCCTTGATAGGAAAAGGTCACGGCGTCGAAGGCCACGGTGCCAAGCGGCGGCATGGGCAGCGCCCTGGGCCGCGCCGGATCGACGATTTCGGCATCGGTATCGAGGATTTCGGTCAGCCGCTCGGTCGCCCCGGCCACGCTTTGCAGGTTGCCGAGGACTTCCGACACATTGGTGAGGGCGCCCGAAGCCATGAGAGCATACACCAGGAACTGCGCCAGCTGCCCGGCCGTCACCGAGCCTTCGAACACCGAGCGCGCGCCCCACCAGACAAGGCCGACAAGCGCTGCCGTGCCGAGGAAAATCACCAGCGCCACCAGCACAGCCCGGGCGCCGAGGCGCTTGACCTCGGCCCGGTAGCTGGTTTCGCTGCTGACGCTGTAATGGGCCGACTGCACATCTTCCTGGGTAAAGGCCTTGACCGTGCGGTTGGCCCCCAGCATCTCGGTGGCCATGGCGGAAAGATCAGCCAGCGCATCCTGGGTCTTGCGCGACATGCCGCGCAGGCGCCGGGCATAGACCATGACCGGAATGAGAATGGCGGGCAGCGCCACGACTACGCCCAGGGTCAGTACCGGGCTGGTGAGGACCATCATGGTCAGCGCGCCGATGATCGTGACCATCGAGCGCAAGGCCAGCGAGAAGCTCGAGCCCACTGCATTGCGGATGGAAACCGTGTCGCCATTGAGCCGGCTGGTTAGTTCGCCCACGCGGTGCGTATCGAAATAGCGGGTTTCGAGCCGCAGCAGATGCGAGAATACCGCCTGCCGGAGATCGGCCACGACGCGCTCACCGATGACCGAAATGAAATAGAAGCGCGCACCGCTGGCCACGGCCATGATCGCGGCAATGCCGATGATCAGCCAGCCATACTGGCCCACCATGTCGATATTCTGGGCAACGAAGCCTTCGTCGATCGCCCCGCCAAGGACCGCCGGGATGGCGAGCGAGGAAATGGCCGAGACAAGCAGGAAGAGAATGGTCAGCGACAGGCGCAACGGATAGCGCAGCAGGAAAGGCAGGAGCCGGCGCAGCGGCTGCAACTGGCGCGGCGCCGCCTTGACTTCGGAGACGATCTTGTCGGGGTCCGTTGCTGCCGAAACGGCCTGGTCTGTCATGGCTGGAACGCGCCGCTTGTGCTGGTGGGCCGGCGCTTGCCAGCAATCGCACCCATATAGGGGCAGGCGCCCGGACCCGCAACCGCAAGCGGACCATCCATATTGCCGCGCCAGTTGTTCACGCCAAAGCGCTCTGCGCCCTTGCAGAACCCGATCTTCTGCTGTAGGAAGCCGCCCAACACCAGATTGATGCTCTCCGGGCGCCGCGGCGCCCGTTTGATTTGAGGCAAGAGATGAAGACCGACATCCATCCCGACTACCACACCATCAACGTGGTCATGACCGACGGCACCACCTACCAGACCCGCTCGACCTGGGGCAAGGAAGGCGACACGCTGCAGCTCGACATCGACCCCAAGACCCATCCCGCCTGGACCGGCGGCTCGGGCCAGCTGATGGACCGCGGCGGTCGCGTCTCGCGCTTCAAGGAGCGCTTCAAGGGTCTCGGCATCTAAGCCACCCTGTCTGGAAGATTTTCAAAGCCCGGCCCTCGCGCCGGGCTTTGTCTTGCCCGGAGCATGCCATGTTCATCCTGTCGCTGACCTACACCGCTCCCCTCAACGAGGTGGACAAGCATATCGCGCCGCATATGGCCTGGGTCGCCATGGGCTATGACGAAGGCCTGTTCCTCGCCTCCGGCCGCAAGGAACCCCGCACCGGTGGCGTCATCCTCGCCCATGGTGAGCGGGCCGAACTCGAGGCGCTGGCCGCCACCGACCCGTTCGTCACTGCCGGCGTGGCGCAATACGACATCACCGAAATCGTGCTCAGCCGCACCGCACCGGGGCTGGAAGGATTGAAGGGCTAGTTACATCGGCCGCGCGAAAGCGGCCTTGAGGCGGGAGAGCTGGTCGGCAACGCCATTGGCAAGGCCGGGCGTCACGTCCGGCAAGTCACCCTTTTCCAGCGCGTCGAGCTGCATCACCCGCTCGAACAGCCGATCGCCCTTGTCGATGAAGTCCCGGAGGGTCTGCGGCAGGTCATCGTAGCCCGGCCCACCGCGCTGAGATGGCGTGGCGGAGAATTTTACCTTCTCCTTTTCCGAGCGGGCATTGTCGCGGGAGATCTCGCCCTCGTTGACGGCCCGCTGCAACAGCAGCCAGGAAGCCAGTTGCATCAGGCGCGTGGTCAGGCGCATGGATTCGGTGGCGTAGAGGAAGCCAGCCTCGCGCGGCAGCATGCGGCTTTCGACCCGCCCTTCTGCATCGAGATAGGCGGCGACGGCCTCAATCAGGCCCATACCCTCGCGATAGAGCGCATCGAAGCCGCTCGACGCCACGATACGCGGTCCGATCGCAATGGCCTGCCTGGTTTCGCCGCTATCAGCCAAGTGGGATTCCTCCGATGGGATCATGCTAGCCCGATATGGCCGCAGGGTCACTCAATGGGTCCCGGTATTGTTAATTTTGTGATCGAGGCTGAGCCCCGCAAGTCCAGGGCCCAAAAAGAAAAAGAGCCGCAGTGATGCAGCTCTCGAAGTTAACAGGGAGGCGTCAAACAGAGGGAGAAACCACTCTGAAAAATCCAGAACAATCTGAATAATGACAAGTTACCGCCCAAAGATTAATTCGAGCTTAACAGGCAGCGAATTCTTAACCCTGAATATTGACTTCAGCGCAACCGCGCGGCCTGGCGTTCGAGCAGAGCACGACCGGTCAGGGTGATGATGGGGTCGTCGCCGAACAGTTCAACCCAACCCTTGGCATGGAGCGGTGCGATGTCCCGACGCGCCGCGCTCACGTCTCCCTTGTCCAAGGCGCGCAGCGAGGCCACTTCGCTGGCATTGACACCCTCGAGAATAAGATCGTCCTGTCGCACCATGTCCAACTCCTCCTCGGATAGATAGGCAATGAGACTAGAACCGGCCTTTGTCCATAAGCCAAAGGTTGGAGCGCCGCTGGCGTGCGGCCAGCAATTGCCGCATGAAAACCTGCAAGGGCTCGGTGTGCCAGGCGCGTTCGAGCGCCGTACGCGCCGGTTGTAGAACGAGCCGCGGCAATTCCTGCAACGGCGCCTTGGCCGCTTCGGACTCGAGGAAATAGAGCCCGCTCAATGTGAGCAGCAAGGCAACGCCCAACAGGTTCCAGTCCATTCCGCAATTCCCCCCTCGACAATTGGGACAGACTAGCCGCCCCGGCGCCGATCGAGAATGATAACACACTGTTAACACTAACAGCGCTCAGGTGATGCAATGCCGATGCACCACTTCCGGTGCCATCACATTTGCGCCGTGTCAGAACTTGAACGCCGCTTCCGCTGCCTTGCGCGAGTCGCCCTTGGCGGCGATGGCCGCGCGCAGGCGGGCAATCTCGGTTTCGAGGAGGCCGATCCGCTCCTCCAGCTCGATCACCGACAGGCTGTCCAGATTCATGCCCAGCTCATGCGTTGTCGGGCGCTTGCGATCTTCCTCGTCCATTGTCCTGGCTCCTTGTTGTCTTCGATCCGAGTTTAGCCCAGTCCCCTTGCCGGGCAAGCGGGCTTGCGCCAGCATGAGGCATGACCATTCCAGACACGATGACGGCCATCGCCATTTCCAACCCGGGCGGCCCCGAAGTCCTGACGCCCATCGCGGCCCCCGTCCCGCAGCCGGGTCCCGGCGACGTGCTGATCCGCGTCGCGGCGGCGGGGATAAACGGACCCGACCTGGCACAGCGTCGCGGCCTCTACGCACCGCCCCCGGACGCCTCACCCCGGCCCGGGCTTGAGGTGGCGGGCGAGATCGTGGCCATGGGCGAGGCAGTCTCCGGGTTCAGTCTCGGCGACCGGGTCATGGCGCTCTGCAATGGCGGCGGCTATGCCGAATATGTGGCCGTGCCTTTCGGCCAGGTCCTGCCGGTGCCTGAAGGCTGGAGCCTGGTCGAAGCGGCAGCCCTGCCCGAAACCTGGTTCACGGTGACCCAGACGCTGGTCATGCGGGCCGGTCTCG
>CBFGPB010000135.1:0-6839 GCA_965650545.1 uncultured Devosia sp.
AAGTAGAGCTCTCGTTCTGATTCCATCAGAACGAGAAATGCTCTAGTAGGTGGCGCGGCCACCGGACAGGTCGAACACGCTGGCCGTGGTGAAGCTGTTCTCGCGGCTCACCAGCCAGGCCACCATGGCCGCCGCCTCCTCGACCTCGAGGAAACGGCCGCGCGGAATGCGCGACAGCATATAGGCGATGAACTCTTCGGTCAGCGTATCGAGGATGCGCGTCTTGGCGGTTGCCGGGGTGATGGCATTGACGGCAATGTCGAATGTCGCAAGTTCCTTGCCCAGCGACTTGGTCATGCCGATGACCCCGGCCTTGGCCGCCGCATAGGCCGAGGCCGTCGGATTGCCCTCCTTGCCGGCAATCGAGGCGATATTGACGATGCGCCCGTAATTGCGCGCCTTCATCCCCGGCACAACCACGCGATTGATGTAGAAGGTGCCATTGAGATTGACGTCGATGACCCGCCGCCATTCGCCGGGATCATAGACATCGAGCGTCGCATTGGTGCCAGCGATGCCGGCCGAATGCACGAGGATGGACGCCGGTCCGATTGCAGCTTCGGTCGCGGCAAGGGCGGCTTCGAGTCCGGCAAGATCGGTGACATCGACGACCCTCCGGTCGACACCTGCACCCAACGCCGCGCCGGCCCTGTCGAGCATGGCACCGTCGCGATCCCAGAGGCTTACCCTGGCGCCTGAGGCGAGCAGACGATGGGCGATGGCAAAGCCGAGCCCCTGCGCGCCACCGGTAACGATGGCCACCTGATTTTCAAGGTCAATCCTGTTCATCCTTGCCCTCCAGGACCCATTCCGCCGCCGCCAGACCCGCCGCGCGCCCCGACGCAAGACACGCCGTCAGCAGGTACCCGCCCGTTGGCGCCTCCCAATCCAGCATCTCGCCTGAGACGAACCTGCCCGGCAACGCCTTGAGCATCAAGTCCTCGGTCACCCCATCCCAAGCCACCCCGCCGGCCACGGAAATGGCCCTTGCGATAGGGTTCGGTCGCTGCAGGGGCAGCGCCAGGGCCTTGATCATTCGAGCCAATTCGGCAGGCGACCTGGCCGGCGCATCCGGCACCAGTTCGCGCAACAGCCCGAGCTTGACCCCGTCGAGGCCCGTTCCCTTGCGCAGCCGGTTGGAAAAACTTGCCTTGGCCGGTTGCCGTGCGAGGTCGCGCGCCAGCTTCTCCTCCGACCGTCCCGGTGCCAGGTCCAGCGTCAGCACCGCAACGCCCTCGCGCTCCAGCCGGTCGCGCAGGGCGGCGGAATGGGCATAGACGAGGCTCCCCTCAATGCCCGCGCGGGTCACGACGAACTCGCCCTGCATGGATCCTGCATCGCTGTTCGCGACAACTGCCTTGACCGGTTCGCCGGCAAAGCGGTCGGCAAAGACGGCGCTCCAGCTCACCTCGAAGCCGCAATTGGCCGGCCGGAACGGCATCACCACGACGCCGCGCTCGGCCAGCCAGGGGACCCAGGCGGCGTCCGAGCCCAGTTCAGGCCAACTGGCCCCGCCCAGCGCCAGGACGGTTGCATCGAAGCGCTCCGTGACCCTTCCGCCGGGG
Organism: uncultured Devosia sp.; assembly: GCA_965650545.1. Classification (GTDB taxonomy): domain Bacteria; phylum Pseudomonadota; class Alphaproteobacteria; order Rhizobiales; family Devosiaceae; genus Devosia. The sequence continues at coordinate 1,566 of CBFGPB010000135.1, forward strand.
GTGTCGAACACCAGGGCATCGCCATCGAAGCCCCGCCAGCGGTGGCGGGTCCTGAGCTCCACCCCCCTTTCGGCCAGGCGCCGCAGCCAGGCCCGCAGCAGGGGCGAAGCCTTCATGGCCTTGGGAAAGACCCGGTCCGAAGACCCGACAAAGGTTTCGACACCCAGGCCGGCGCACCAATCCCGCACAGCCTGGGGCGAAAACCCGTCCAGCGCGGCCTGCAGCCGGCCCTGCGCGGAACCATATCGCGTGTCGAACTGCTCCCGCGCTTCTGCATGTGTAATGTTGAGGCCGGACTTGCCGGCCATCAGCAGCTTGCGACCGGCCGTGGGCATGGCTTCGAAGACTGTGACATCCGCCCCCCGCCCCGATGCTGCCTCGGCCGCCATGAGCCCGGCCGGCCCGCCGCCGATGATCGCAATCCGCGCCATGCTCTCTCCAGTCCGTTGCCCCCAAGCGCTTAGCGCATAGTGCGCGCCTTCTCCACTCCTGCGGCCCGGTGATTCCCGTTAAGTTTCGCCTAAGGTATGGCCGCTTATGATCGCCGCGTTTGAGGCGGGGGCCCGACAATGCGTTTGCTGATTGTCGATGATAGCCGGTCAAGTCTGGCGCTGATCGGCAGCATCGTCAAAGAGGCGGTGATGGGCGAAGTGGAGCTTTGCCTCAATCCACTCGAGGCCCTCGAAGCCTGCCGCGATCGGCAGTTCGACCTGATCATCGTTGATCACATCATGCCGGAAATGGACGGCGTGGCCTTCACCGCGGCACTGCGGTCGCGTCCGGCCTATCGGATCGTGCCGATCATCATGGTGACCTCCGACCACGATAAGAGCGTGCGCATCGAGGCCATCAAGGCTGGTGCGACCGATTTCCTGCACAAGCCCTTCGACCCCATCGAGCTGCAGGCCCGCGTCGCCAACCTGCTGGCCCTGCGCCAGGCTCAGGTGGAACTGGCCGACCGCGCCCAATGGCTGACCCGCGAGGTCGAGCGCGCCACCGCGCACCTGCTGGCGCGCGAGGAAGAGATCATCTACCGCCTCGCCCGGGCCATCGAGTATCGCGACGGCGATACTGGCGAGCACGTCTCGCGCGTCGCCCAGATCAGCCAGCTGATCGGTGAGGGCATCGGGCTGCCGACAGACCGCTGCCGCATGATCTATCTGGCCGCGCCCCTGCACGATATCGGCAAGATCGGCATAGCGGACGCCATTCTCTCCAAGCCCGGCAAGTTGACGCCAGAGGAAATGGCCATCATGCGCGAGCATGTGACCATCGGCGCCCGCATTCTCGAGCGCGGCGGCTCCGACCTCATCCGCACTGCCGAACTCATCGCGCAAAGCCACCACGAGAGATGGGACGGCACCGGCTATCCGGACCGCCTCTCCGGCACCGACATTCCGATCGAGGCCCGTATCGTCGCCATTGCCGACGTCTTCGATGCGCTGTGTTCGGAACGCCCGTACAAGCCCGCCTGGCCGATCGAAAAGGCCTATGCCGAGATCGTGCGCTGCAGCGGAACGCATTTCGATCCGACCTGCGTCGGCGCCTTCCGGGCGAAATGGCCGGAAATCTGCGCCACCATGCAGCCCGCCCCAGCCAGCAGGGCCGTCGGATTCTAGCACCTCCGCGAACCGTCACAAGCACCCCCTGCGGGATATGACGCCAATACACGCGGCCGTGAATTGACCCGCGCCGTCGACCTGCCGGGCGCAAGTGAATCAAACAGTATTGCCAATCGAATTCTTGGCGCTCGACTCTGAGTCAAACTCACTGGATTCGAGTCAAAGCCCTCAAGATTCACCTCGATTCACTGGCGGATAGTTGAAATGACTTGCTTAAGGGCGTTGCTTTGAAAAGTAACAACTTCAAGTATCCATCAAATTTTTCCAGTTATATCGACGGGTAACCATCGGTTAAGCGGATGATGCAAGTATAGCTATTAAGCCGGATGGGAATACGGCGGACAACCCGGTTAAAAAAGACAGCGAGACCATCGGCCCCAGTCCATAACGCCTACCGAATTCCCTGTTTGTTACTTGCGGTAGAGAGACAGAATGTCATCCCCAATCAATTGTGCCCGGTCATGACCATGACCGAAGAACGCACACACATGCTCGTGCTGACGGGCGATGCAGGCATCAAATCCGCCAGAGAAGTCGCGGATAGCCTGCTCAAGGCCATCGCAGCTCACGACCGCATCGAGGTCGACACGCAGACCCTATCCGATGCCGACCTGACCACGGTCCAGAGTCTTTTGGCTGCCCGCGCCTCGGCCCGTGCCGGCCAGAAGGTACTGACATTGCTCGCCCCCCTCGGCGCGCCGCTTCAGTCGGTCTTGCAGCGGGCCGGTTTCCTCTCGCCCGAACAGGAGCATGCCAGCTTCTGGTCCACCCATTCCGATCAGCCAGCAGGACACTGAGCATGACCAAGACCATTCTGACGATCGACGACAGCGCCTCCATCCGCCAGATGGTGGCCATGACACTCACCTCGGCAGGCCTCGACGTGCTTGAGGCAGGCAATGGCCAGGAGGGCTACGAGGTCGCAACCGCAAACACCGTCCACGCCGTGCTGACCGATCTCAACATGCCGGTGCTCAACGGCATCGAATTCATCAAGAAGTATCGCCAGCACCCCTCTTCCAAGGGCATTCCGATCATTCTCCTGACCACGGAGTCCGATGACGAGCTGAAGCGCCAGGCCAAGGAAGCCGGCGCGACGGGCTGGATCGTCAAGCCGTTCAAGCAGGACCAGCTGCTGGCCATCATCAGGAAGGTCACCGGCGCATGAACCTCTCCGATCCGACCGAAACCTTCCGCCAGGAGGCGCGCGAGCTGCTCGACCAGCTCGAGGCGGGACTGCTCGACCTCGAGCAGGACCCGTCCAATGCCGACCTGATCAACTCCACCTTCCGGGCGCTGCATACGATCAAGGGTTCGGGCGCCATGTTCGGCTTTACTGCCGTGGCCGAATTCGTGCACGAGTTCGAAACCGCCTTCGACCAGGTGCGCAAGGGCCAGACCAAGGCCAATGCGGCATTGATCGGCGTCGCGCTCGATGCCAAGGATCACATCCACCTTTTGATTGAATCCCCCGGGGCCGAGATCGGCGGGGGCGACTCTATCCTTAGCAACCTGCGCTCGGTGATCGCAGGAGAAACGCCGGCCATGGCCACCTCTGCTGCCCCGGCGCCAGATACCGTGCCGGGGGTCAAGCCGGCCGCTGCCCCATCTCCAACCCAAAAGTCTGTATGGCGGCTTGAATTTTACTTGCCCGCCGATGCGCTCATTTATGGCACCAATCCGGTCCTGCTGCTCGAAGAACTGGCGGAAATCGGACCCATTACCGTCACGGCGCTGACCGGCCGGATTCCTGATCTTGCCACCCTTGACCCGGAAGTGCCCCATATCGGCTGGCGCGTGGATATCGAGGCGGAGGACCCCGCCTCGGCCATTGACGACGTCTTCCTGTTCCTCCGCGACAATATGGAACTGAGCCTGACGCGCCTCGACGCGGCAATGGAGTCTGAGCAGGCCACGCTCCCGCCCGAGGCGGCCGGGACTGAGCCTGCCGCCACCGATCCGGCGCCGACCGCTGCCATCCTGGTGGCTCAGTCCCCGACCCACAAGCCCAAGCCGCCTACGGGGGCCGATACTGCCGACCGCGCCGCAGCCTCCTCCCTGCGTGTCCCGGCCGAACGGCTGGACGAGTTGATGGATCGTGTCGGCGAATTGGTTATTGCCCAGGCACGCCTCAGCCAGATTGCCAGCCTGAGCTCCGACACCGCGCTCAAGACCATAGCCGAAGAACTCGAGCGACTCTCCTCCGGCCTGCGCGACACCACCATGGGCATCCGCATGGTACCCATCGGCACCCTGTTCAGCCGCTTTCGGCGCCTCATTCACGATCTCTCGGGCGAATTGGGCAAGCCGATCGAGTTCATTACCTCCGGCGAGGATACCGAACTCGACAAGACCATGATCGAACGCCTGGCCGACCCACTGGTCCACCTCATCCGCAATTCGGTCGACCATGGCCTCGAAAGTGCCGAGAAACGCCGTGCCGCCGGCAAACCCGCCAAGGGCATGGTGCGCCTCTCCGCCGTCTATTCCGGCGCGGAAGTGGCCATCTCGGTCAGCGATGACGGGGCCGGCCTCAACACGGCCCGCATCCGCGCCAAGGCTGAGGAAAACGGTCTGATCGCGCCCGATGCCAAGCTGACCGACCAGGAACTGCATCATCTGATCTTCGCGCCCGGTTTCTCGACCGCCAAGGAAGTCACTTCGCTATCCGGCCGTGGCGTGGGCATGGATGTGGTCAAGCGCACGATCGACGGGCTGCGCGGCACCATCGATGTGGCCAGCAAGCCAGGCGAGGGCTCGACGATGACCCTGCGGCTGCCCCTCACCCTCGCCATCATCGATGGCATGCTGGTCCGCGTGGGCAATGGCCGCTACACCATCCCGCTAGCGGCCGTCGAGGAATGCGTCGAACTGCCGGAGGGCATCGAGGCCCATGCCAGGGGCCGCAACTTCCTCGATATCCGCGGCGCGCTCGTCCCCTATCTGCGCCTTCGTGAAGTCTTCGGCACCACGACCGCGCCCGAACCGCACCAGAAGGTGGTGATCGTCTCCTCCGGCGAGGGCCGGGTGGGTCTCGTGGTTGACCAGATCATCGGCAACAACCAGACGGTCATCAAGCAGCTCTCCAAGCTGCATTCGGGCATCAAGTCCTTCTCGGGCGCCACCATCCTGGGCGACGGCACCGTCGCGCTCATCCTCGACACCGCCCATCTGGTGGCCGCCGGCCAATCCTATGTCGATCGCAACCTCACCGGGAGGGCCGCATGAGCGACGCCCAGGTCCACCAGCCCACGTCCATGACCGCCCTCACCATCCGCCTCGACGACGAACTCTTCGCCGTCGAAGCCGGGCGCGTGCGCGAAATCCTCGATCTCGTGCCCATCACCGAAGTGCCCAATGCTCCCGATTTCGTGGGCGGACTCATCAATGTCCGCGGCCGCGTCGTGCCCCTGGCCGATCTCCGCGTCATGTTCGGCATGAAACGGCCCGAGCCGGACGAGGATACCCGCATCGTCGTCATGGAAGTCGACATGGACGGCGAGCCCACCATTGCGGGCATCCTGGCCGACAAGGTGCATGACGTCACCGACATCGAGGCGGCCTCCATCGAGGAAGCGCCCAAGGTCGGCATGCGCTGGCGCCCCGAATTCATCAAGGGCATCGGCAAGCGCAATGGCGGCTTCATCATCAT
>CBFGPB010000136.1:0-6763 GCA_965650545.1 uncultured Devosia sp.
CCGCACGGGAAGGGCCGAGAAGCAACTCCACGGCACGGCGTCCCATCTGCTCGTGAGGCAGCCCGATCGTGGTGAGGCCCGGGCGCAGATAGGAGGCGATCTCGTCATTGTCGAAGGAGACAATGGCCACCTCGTCCGGCACCTTGCGGCCAGCCTCGGCAAGGGCCTGATAGGCGCCGAATGCCAGTCGGTCATTGAGGCACAAGAGGGCGCGGGGCGTGTGCAGCTTCAGCAGCTTCCTCGTAAGGTCATAACCGTAGTTCGGTTCCCAGTTCCAGCAGCTGAGTTCCGCCAGGAATTCCAGACCAGCGTCGCTCATTGCCTCACGGATACCCTGGAAGCGGCGGGAGATGGTCTCGGAGCGGAACAGGCCCTCTTCCTGTTTGGCATTGTGGCCCAGAAGAACAATGCCCTCCCGAATGCCGCTCTTGACGAGCAGGTCGACGGCGGAGCGGCCGCCGCGATATTCGTCAGGCAGCACGGAGACGGGGAAGCGGGCGCTGGTGCCGTTCAGCATGACGACCGGGATATTGATGGCAAGATCGGGCACGAAGACTTCGCGGGCCCGCATGGCAGCGAATATCAGGCCGTCAACCTGCCGGTCGAGCGCGGCCTCGACCGCCTGGATTTCCCGGGCCGGTTCGCCACCGGTTTCCAGCAACAGCATGACATGCTTGGCTTCCTCAGCGGCGGCAAGGGCGCCCCGGATCAGGCCGCTGGCAAAGCGGGTGGTGGCGACATAGTCGGAAATGAAGGCAATTGAGCGCGACTTGTCCGTGCGAAGGGCGCGCGCGGCCACGTTGGGCCGGTACCCGAGGCTGGCAGCGGCGTCATGGACCTTCTTATGCGCCTCAGGCGACAGGCGCGTATCGGGCCTGCCCGTCAGAATCATCGAGGCCGCCGTGGTCGACAGACCGGCCAGACGCGCCACATCGGCCAGTGTTACACGCTTCTTTGCCAATGACCTGCAGTCCCCCCGGCCGCCTTGCCGCTTTCGGATTGGATAGCCATGCGCCCCCCGCTTGACAAGTTGATCGGAGCATAGCATGTGCTAAATGGTTTTAGCAAAGCCGTTCCTGAGAGCGGTAGCGAACAGACCTCGGAAAGGGGCTTGAGGAGTGGCATTCCATCTGCTCGATCATTGGGTGTGGGATTTCTGGCTCGCCGACGACGGCGCGATTTTTCATCTTTACTATCTCCATGCACCCAAATCGCTGGGCAATCCCGATCTGCGGCACCGCAATGCGCGCATCGGCCACGCGACCTCGACCGACCTTGTCAACTGGACCGACCATGGCCGGATTTTCGAGGCTGGCGCGCCGGGGAGCTTTGATAGCAGTGCGACCTGGACTGGTAGCGTGGTGCGCGGGCCTGACCAGCTCTGGCGCATGTTCTACACCGGCTCGCGCTTTCTCTCAGCCGACAGCAATGCCAATATCGAAGTGGTGGGGCTGGCGACCTCGGGCGATCTCTACAATTGGGACAAGCAGCCCGGCCCGGTCTGCGCGGCGGACGGCCGGTACTATGAAACGCTGGGAACCTCGAACTGGCCGGAGGAAGCCTGGCGCGACCCCTGGGTCTTCTGGCAGCAGGCCGACCAGCGCTGGCATATGTTCATCACGGCACGGGGCAAGGATGGCGCGGAGCCTGATCGCGGGGTGATGGGGCACGCGGTTTCCACCGACCTCTCGACTTGGGACGTGCAGCCGCCTCTCAGTGCGACAGGGTCAGGTTTTGCACATTTGGAAGTGTTTCAACTGATCAGGATCGGCGGTCGGAACCACTTGGTCTTCTGCTGCGATAGCGCCAAGCTTTGCGGTCCGCGAGCGGGAGGTATAGGCGGCGTCTGGAGCCTGCCCGTCGGCGATATGCCTGGCCGAGTGGATTTCGGCGCGGCGCGATTGCTTGTCGACGAGCGGCTCTATGCCGGCCGGGTCGCTGTGGACAGGCAAGGCGCACCCCACTTGCTGGCATTCCACAATACCAACCGCGACGGCAGTTTCGTGGGTGGAATATGTGACCCCATGCCGATCGGCGTTGACGAAGACGGTTATCTCGAGGTGGCGGCTCCATGAGCATTCAGATGCACGGATCATGCGCAGCAGGTTTTGAAGCGGTGGCCGACGCCTTCGCCATGTCCTTTGCCGGGCGGCCTACCATGGGCGCTGCGCTGCATGTCAGGATTGGTGGGCAGAGCGTCATTGATCTCTGGGGCGGCATTGCCGATGAACGGGACGGCCGGGCCTGGGAGCAAGACACGCCTTCGGTGGTTTTTTCCTGCACCAAGGGTCTGATGTCGATCCTCGTTGCCCATCTGGTGGAGCAAGGCCGTCTCGACTATGCAGCGCCGGTGGCGCGGTACTGGCCCGAATTTGCCGCCGCCGGAAAGGCAGGCATCACCGTCGGCCAGGCAATGGCGCATCAGGCGGGGTTGTCCGCGCCGCGCCAGACGCTGACTGAAGATGACATCGTCAATTGGGATCGGGTGGTCTCGGTGCTGGCGGCGCAGGAGCCGCTCTGGCCCATCGGCTCGGGCTATGCCTACCACGCCTTGACCCATGGATGGATCGCCGGCGAACTGGTGCGCCGGGTGACGGGTATGTCCCCGGGTGCCTATTTCGCAGACCTTGTCTCGGGGCCGCTGGCTGTGGACGCCTGGATCGGGCTGCCTGATGCACTAGCGGACCGTCCTGCGCATTTGCAGGTCAGCGCCCCTCTGTCGGCGCTGTGGGCAGAAGAGGCCAAGAAGCCGGCGCCGAACTGGCCATACAAGGCCATGACACTGGGGGACGCCCTGCCAGCCGATCTGGTCACCGACAATGGCGGCTTCAACCGTCAGCGCATTCGCGCCGCGGAAATTCCGGGTGCCGGCGGAATCGCGACCGCCAAGGCGCTGGCCACCATCTGGTCGGCCACCGTGGCACAGACACAGGGCATTCGCTTGCTGGGTGATGCTGTCATCGCCGAAGCGACGGGGACGCAGAGCCAGGGCATGCCCGTGTTCGGTGGCGAACCGCCTTTTTCCCGTTGGGGCTATGGCTTTCAGCTTGATTCCGAAGCGCGGCGCTATCTGGGCGAGGGCTGCTTCGGGCATGACGGTGCAGGGGGGCAGGTCGGCTTCGCCGACCCCTCGCGCCAGATCGGTTTCGGCTTTGTCACCAACTGGATGATGGGGCCGGAAGACCAGCGCGCAACCGGGATCATCTCGGCCCTGCGCAAGGTCGTCTAGTCGCCGCGCCAGGCACGGGGCGGCATATTGACACCGCTCCGCGCTCATGCGCTAAATCCATTTAGCAGACGGAAACATCCACTGCAGACTTTACCCTGGAGGAGGTAGTCGTGAGAAATTCATCCCGCCACGCACTTCGCATTGCCGCCCTGAGCCTGTCCACCAGCGCCCTGATGGGGGCCGCCCTGGCTGCGCCGAGCTGCGGCACCGACCCGGTCGTGCTCAATTCCTACTTTGAAACAGGCTTCCCCCTGCCGACACGGCTGGCGGAGGAGTTCACCAAGCAGTTTCCCAATGTCACTTTCGACATCAAGGAAGACCAGTTCGCCAACATGATGGAGAACTCGCCGCGCATCCTGTCGGAAGACAATGCGCCCGATCTCATTCGCCTGCCATCGCTCACCGATCTCGTCGCCAATAACCTGCTGCTTAACCTCGACGGCTATTTCACCGAATTCGGTTGGGACAAGTTCCCCGCCGGCCAGCTGGTGCAACTGCGCGTGGAAGAGGGCGGTCGCCCGCGCGGCACCGGCTCGCTCTATGCTCTGGGTCTCAATTACTCGATGACCGGCGTGTTCTACAACAAGGAGCTGGCCGCCCAGCTGGGCATGACCGAGCCGCCAAAGACGCTGGCCGAGCTCGATGCGCTGATGGCCAAGGCAAAGGAAGCCGGTATCCAGCCGATCATGCAGTGGAACAAGGGCACGGCGGGTCTTGCCTTTCCGCTGCAGAACCTGATGGGCGCCTATGGCGCGCCCGAGCCGATCAATGACTGGATCTTCCAGAAGGAAGGCGCGACCATCAACACGCCCGAGAACCTGGAGGCAGCCCAGCATCTGGATGGATGGATCAAGGCGGGCTACTTCCCGTCAGACGCCAATGCCATCGAATATTTCCAGATGATGAGCCGGTTCATGGGCGGCGAGGGCCTGTTCATGTTCAATGGCGACTGGGAGTCGGGCAATCTCGACGCCAATGCGCCGGGCAAGTTCGGCTTCTTCATCATGCCGACCGAAGAGGAGGGCGGCCGCCACGCCACCATGTCTGCACCGCTGACCTTCGGCATAGCCGCAAAGGCGGCCAATCCCGATTGCGCTGCCTTCTTCCTCGATTGGGTTGCAACCAATGAGGAGGCCCGCAAGATCAACGTCGCTGTCGGTGGTTCCAATCCTGGTGGTCCGACCGATCTGCCCATGCCGGCAGTCGAACCCGGCTCGGTGACCGAGGCTTCGCTGGCAGCCGGCCAGACCCTGGCCGAGGACAATGGCGCAATGGACTTCATCGCCAATGCCACCGGCGCCATCTTTGCCGCGGGCTGGACGCCCGAACTGCAGAAGATGGTTGGCGGACAGCAGACGCCCGAGGGGCTGCTGGAAACCGTGCAGGAAGAGTACGAGACCCAGCTTTCGCGCTAGAGTATCGCCTGAAACTGCCCTGAGCGGCCGGAATCGAACATGACTGACAAGACGACGTCCATTCCGGACGCTCTGCCCGCATCAAAGCGACTCCCGCCTTCGCGCGGGAGCCGCAAGACCAGAACCGCCGCCTGGCTGTTCGTGGCGCCCGCCTTTGTCGCCTATGCCGCCTTCGTGCTGGTGCCGCTGGTCATGAGCTTCTATTACTCCTTCCTGCGCTGGGACGGGATCGGCGAGGCCACCTTCCACGGCCTTGGCAACTACATCACCGTGCTCACCGACCGCGATCTGCTGCAGATCATCGGCAACGCGTTCCAGCTGGTTCTCTATTTCACGCTGATCCCGGTGGGTCTCGGGCTGGCAGTGGCTTCGGCCATTCGCAGCCACATGGCGGGCCGTTTCGGCACCGTTACCCGCACAGTGCTGTTCCTGCCCCAGGTCATCCCGCTGGTGGCGGCGGGCATAGCCTGGAGCTGGATGTTTGCGTCCACAGGCCTGGTCAACCAGACGCTCAAGGCGATCGGGCTTTCCAGCTGGGCGCGAGGATGGCTGGGTGATTTCGTCTGGGCGCTGCCGGCGGTGGGCATTATCGGTGCCTGGGTGCTGCTGGGGTTGTGTACCATGCTGCTGGTCACCGGCATCACCAAGATCGACCCCAGCCTCTACGAGGCCGCACGGCTCGACGGAGCGCGGCCGTGGCACGAGTTCCGCTACATCACCCTGCCGGGCCTGCGCCAGGAAATCGGCGTGTGCATCACGGTAACGGTGATCGCAGCCCTGGCCAGTTTCGACATTGTCTATATCTCGACCCAGGGCGGGCCGGGGATCACCACCACTGTGCCGGGGCTCGAAATCTATCGCCTGGCCTTTGCCCATCGGCAGGTTGGGCTCGCTTCGGCGCTGGCCATCGTGCTCATGGTGCTGGTGCTGGTTTCGATCGCGCCTGTGCAGTGGTTCACGCGGGACAAGAAATGACGACCACCGCACCCAATACGCTGATCGCCCGCTCGCTGATCATCCTCCTGATGATCGTGACCCTTCTGCCATTCCTCAGCATGTTCTCGGCTGCCCTGGCGCCGCAGGGCACCTATCCCAATGGCCTGCAATGGCCGGCGGACCCGCAATGGGGCAATTTTGTCCGGGCCTTCGAAGTGGCCAAGATGGATCAGCTGCTGATCTCAAGCGCGCTGATCGTGCTCGGCGTGGTGCCGGTCGCGGTGCTGATTGCCACCATGGCGGGCTATGGCCTGGCCAAGCTGACGACCAACAAATACAGGTGGCTGTACCTCGTCTTCGTCTTCGGGCTGACGCTCCCCTTCGAGGCGGTGATTACCCCGCTCTATTACGAGGTGCGGGCGCTGGGCCTTCTCAACACCCGCTTTGCGATCATCCTGCCGCTGATCGGGCTCTATATGCCGTTCTCGGTCTACTGGATGCGGGCGCATTTCCTCAATGTGCCGCACGACCTGACCGAGGCGGCGCAACTGGACGGCGCCACCCGCTGGAAGGAATTCTGGTTTGTGCAGGTGCCCCTGGCGCGACCCGCCATCATGTCGCTGACAATCCTGCTGTTTCTGTGGACCTGGAACCAGTTCCTGCTGCCCGTGGTCCTGGTGCAGGACCCGATGCAGCGCACCATGGCCGGTGCGCTGGGCGCCTTCCAGGGGCAATGGGGCACGGACATTCCGCTGCTCTGCGCCGGCTCGCTTCTCATCCTGGCGCCGACCGTGGCGCTGTTCCTCGTCTTCCAGCGCCAGTTTGTCGCCGCCCTGATGCAGGGCGCGGTAAAGGGCTAACAGGAGTCCGTCTCATGGCTGGTCTTACCCTGCGTTCCGTCCACAAGGCCTATGGCGACGTCCCCGTCATCAAGGGAGTCGACCTCGATATCGAGCATGGCCAGTTCGTCGTCTTTGTCGGCCCTTCAGGCTGCGGCAAGTCCACCTTGCTGCGCATGATCGCCGGGCTCGAGGACATCACTGACGGCGAAATCCGCATTGGTGACCGCATCGTCAATGACGTAGAGCCGCGCGACAGGGGCGTCGCCATGGTCTTCCAGTCCTATGCGCTCTATCCGCATATGAGCGTCTACGACAATGTCGGCTTCGGCCTCAAACTGGCC
>CBFGPB010000137.1:0-6753 GCA_965650545.1 uncultured Devosia sp.
GCAGCGTGAACAAGGTCATTCTGGTGGGCAATCTGGGCAATGACCCGGAAGTGCGGAACCTGCCGAGCGGCGGCAAGGTGGTCAATCTCAGCGTGGCGACATCGGAACGCTGGCGCGATCGCAATAGCGGCGAGCAGCGCGAAAAGACCGAATGGCACCGCGTGGTGATCTTCTCGGAAGGGCTGGCGCGCGTCGCCGAGCAGTATCTCAAGAAGGGCAGCAAGGTCTATATCGAGGGCCAGTTGCAGACCCGGAAGTGGCAGGACCAGTCCGGCCAGGACAAGTACTCCACCGAAGTAGTGCTGCAGAACTTCAATTCGTCCATGGTGCTCCTGGATGGCCGTGGCGAAGGCGCCGGCGACAGCGGTGGCTATGGTGGTGGCGATAGCGGCGGGTTCCGCGGCGTGCGCGACAACGGCGGCAATGGCGGCGGCGGACGCCGTCCATCCTCCAATGCGCCGGCCTTCGAGCCGGGCGGCATGGATGACGACATTCCGTTCTGAGCGGGGCGAATTTCGGGGGCGGCCAATGGCCGCCTTCTTCGTTTTGGACCTGCCGGCAGACAGTACCGGCAGCGACGGCGTTGTGGTTGGGGCCGCTCGATATGGTCAGGGGGCGTCGACAAGGACCCGGGCGCGAGCCTGGCCGGAGAGGCCGGGCGAGTTGGCCGGTTTGCTCCATACCTGTGTCTCGAGGAAGCGCTGGAAAGCCTGCGCCTGATCGACACTGGGGAAGTCGAGCTGGAGAACCACATAGGCCGCATCATTGTAGGGCTGATGGATGCGATAGGCGGTCACGCCCGCCTCTCTCCGCTTTTCGGCAAAGCGATCGAAGGCCGCTTTCCATGTGGAGAAGTCGGTAATTCCGTGTTCGATGTGTAACGTCGCCATATCTGGTCCTCCCAGCAGCGAAGCTTGCGACCCCCGTGAAGGATTTCGGCGCCTCTTCCGCAAGAGAGTCAAGGGTGCCATTGGGCTCGGAGCCTTGCCCATGCTGACGGCACCAGAAGGGAAGCTCCCGCTCCGATCGCGCTGACCGCAAGAGTGTGGACCACGTTTGCCTGGACGGTGTCGTAGCCCCTCGACCGGTTGGAGCAGGGCGTCAGGCGGCGTTGAAGCGGCGCCAGGTTCCGCGACCGGCGGACTTGGCCTTGTAGAGGGCGGTGTCGGCATTGCGGTAAAGCGTATCGGCATCGTGATCGCCGCGATGGGCAATGCCGAGCGAGGCGCCGACGTGACGTGGCTGACCTGCAAGCTGGAAGGGCTTCTCAAAGGCGCCGATAATGCCGGCGCAGAGACCGTCGCTGTCGAGACGGGCATTTGCGTCGATGAGCACGGCGAATTCGTCGCCGCCAATACGGGCCACCAGCGTGCCCGGCGGGCAGGAGGCGATCAACCGCCGGCCGGCTTCGATGAGGCATGCATCGCCCTGGGCGTGGCCGAATTCGTCATTGATGGCCTTGAAGCGATCCAGGTCGACCAGCAGAAGTGCATCGACCGGGCTGCCGCTGATGGCGCCATGCAGGTCGTCGAGCCGCGCCTGGAACAGGCTGCGATTGGCGAGGCCGGTCAGGGCATCGGTTTCGGCGAGGCGTCGTGTCCGCTCGGCAAGCAGCTTTTCCTCGGTGATATTCTGCTTCATGCCAAAGATGCGGCAGGCCTTGCCGTCAATGCCATCGACGGTGGCGGTGATGCGCATCCAGCGGCGCTGACCGCTGGTGGTGACGATCTCGGCATCGAAATTGAAATCGCCCAGCGTGGCTATGGCATGGGCGCGCAGCTCCTGCATGCGGCGGGCCGATTCCGGCGTGTACATGCGCAGGACCTGGGCCCGGTCTATCTCGGACCCGCGCGGCAATTCGAAAAGGTCGTAGACACCATCGGTCCAGACAAGCTTCTCGTCGGGCAGACTGCACGACCAGATGCCGATACGCGCCGTGGCCGATGCGCGCTCGATCAGGTGCTGGCGATGGATTTCGAAGGCCCGGCGACGCTCCATGGCGGCATGTGACACCAGCTCGGTGAGACGGGCGAGGAGCAAATGGGCGGCCGCTTCGGGACGCGGCGCGGAATCCCAGAGCACCAACCAGCGCGGCTTCTCCGGATCGATGGTGGGAACCGGGACTGTGACCAGGAAGCGCGCGGCCGGATCGGTCTGGGAGGCGATCATGCCACAGGTGCCGAGCAAGGTGGGTGACACACCGGTGGGTGGTGCCTCTCCGGCGACGTCCAGCCACTGTGCTTGAGGGCCGAGCAGCGCGACGCCAGCCATTCCCGTATGCCGCCGCAGCCGCTCGAGGAACGAACGGATGCCCGCCGGTGCGGCGGGCGCGGCAGAAGATACACTCAACCTGGCAGTCGCTAGCATGTCTGGACCCTAGCAGGGCCTTCTTAAGACAATGTTTTTTCTGGCGCTGACAACGGGAAAGGGCGCCCGCGCGGGACGCCCCTTCAATCATGAGCAGGTCAATCAGCGCGAGAAGGGCACTTCGGCGCGCAGGCTATCGCCTGATTCGACATAGACCACCTCGAAACTGACCTGGATGTCGTTGTTGTTGAGCTGGATCTGGGCCGAGATATTGAGGTCCTTGCCTTCTTCGTCCTGGTCGCGCTCGCGCAGGTTGAAGATGAGTCCGGAGCCACGCTTCTGGCCCACGGCAATGCCGGTGAACGTCGCATTGGAAGTCATGGCGGCCTCGTAGCGACGGCTGGCATCGATGTAGGCAATGGTACCGGCGACAGAGAGATTGGTGCCGGCCAAGGCGCAGCGACCGTTGTAATTGACCTTGTCCTCGTTGCCCTCGGTGAGCGAGAGGCGGCAGACTACCGATTCCTCGCTGGCGCCGATGACCACGCCGCGGCCGCGCCACTCACCGATATAGGACTTGAGCAGGGCCACGTCGGCCGGCGCGGCCATGGCCGGCATGCTGCCGGCGGCGGCCGAAAGGAGGAGACCTGCCAGTGCGGCAGCACGGGTCAGGGATCCGAAAGTCTTCATGGCACAATGCCTCCAAAAAGCGAAACAAGCCCCCCGGCCGTTCAGCAGAAATCCGATAGCAGAATTTCGCCCGTCTGCGTGCCAGCATCGTCGAAACAGAAAGACAATGCCAGAATCAGTGGGCGATTCCATTTCAGCGGCAAGGTGCCGCAAAAATGCCCGCCTTGCCACTGCCTCAGGTGATGCCGCCGGTTTGCCCGATGGGCTCGGATGAGGCGCCCGTCGTGTGCGTGTCTGCCGTTGGATCGTCGGGCGTGGCCTCCGCATCGACCATGCGGACGCCGATCTTGCCCAGGGGCTGGAAGAAGCGGCCGCCCGCGGCCAGCAGGGCCGGCAGGATGAAGAGGTCGCCGATGACGGCGAAGGCCAGGGTCGAGACGAAAAGCGTGCCGAACAGTGCGACCTGAGGCAGCTCGGAGAAGGTGACGATGATGACGCCCGAGCAGAGGATAATGGTTGTGGCGACAATGGCGCCGCCGATGCGGTTCAATGTGTGCTTGACCGCATCCATGTGCTGCATGCCCTCGTCCCGGCGCGCATGGAGATAGTGGGAGAGGAAGTGCACGGTGTCATCGACCGCGATGCCGAAGGCGATGGTGAGGGCGATGACGGTGGTCAGCTGCAGCCCCTGGCCGGTGAAATAGAGCCAGGCCTCGGTGCCCAGGACAGGGAAGAGGTTGGGGATGGCCGAGGCCAGGGCCACGCGGAAGGACTGGAAGGCAAAGCCGATCAGCCCGAGGTTGACCAGCACGGAGAGGGTCAAATCGAGCTGCAGGCCGGTGACGATCTGGTCGGTGGCAAAGGTGGTGAGGATGCGGAAGCCGCCGATCTCGACATCCGTGACGCCGGCGGCGGCCATCTCGGTCTTGAGGTCCTCCACCAATTGCTTGAGCACATCGGATTCGATGATCGTCGGCATGAAGCCGGTCACGAGGGCCTGGGAGCCGTCATCGGTAACGAAGCGCTTGCGCATGAAGGGGCCGACCGCGTCGAACACTTCCTGGCGGGTGAAGCCGGTCTCGGTATAGTTGGTCATGCTGGCGGCGGAGATGACCTTGTTCTCGCCGAGATGGCTTTCGACGATCTCGTGGACGATGCGCACCTTCTCGAAGTCGACCGCGCCGATATTGGGATCATTGCCCGAAAGGGGGACGCGCACGTAGAGCGGCGCAACGCCACCCACGCCCTCGTCGATGCTCTCGGCGGCGCTGAGCGCGCTCGATTCCTTGGCGACAAAATCCTCGAAGGAGAAGTGCGGCTTGATCAGCCCGTACGGGATGAGGAGTGCGATGGTGACGACGATGGCCAGAATGGCAATCGGACGGCCGAAGCGGCTGGCGAGGAACCAGCTCAGGGGCAGGGGGGCCGTCAGCACGACGCTCGAGCGGGGCGGGGCCTTGAAGCCGAGGCGGATCGAAAGCTTGAGCAGCAGCGGCAGAAAGGTCATGAGGCAGACGAAGAGCAGGAAGGTGCCCAGCGCGCCGGCCATGGAGAATTCGCGGATGCCTTGGCCGGGCGTCAGCGACAGCGAGGCGAAGCTGACGAAGGTGGTAAGCATGGTCAGGGCGGCCGCCGGACCGACCAGCTTGACCGTGGCATCCACCGCCTTGTTGGGCTCCATGCCGTCGCGCCAGAAGGCCAGCCAGTTGAAGACGAAGAACATGGATTCGGCAAAGGAGATCACCAGCACCAGGGTGGTGACGATGATGGTGAGGAAGGAGAACGAGCCGAAGAACAGCAGGATCATGCCCATCGACCACATGACGGCGAGGAAGGGCGTGGCCGCGACGATCAGGGCGCCGAAGAAGGACCTGAGAGCGAAGAGGGCAATGATGGCGCCGAGGCCAAAGCCCCAGATGGTGAACTTGACCTGATCGTCCACCGCGGCATTGAGCATTTCCGAGGTCCAGACCGGAGGGCCGGTCAGCTCGATGCTGAGATCGCCGCCTTCATAGAAGGCGATGGTCTCGCGCAGGCTCTCGATCATTGCCTTGGCGCCGTTGGCCTTCACCAGCTCCTGGTTGGGAAAGACGATGAGCACCACGCCGGTGACGTCGGGCGTGATGAGATTGCGCATCATCGGATCGTTCTGCTGCAGATCCATCAGCGACATGGCGACTTCGTCGGCCGTCAGCATGCCCTCGGGCACGGCGGGCACAGACCCGCCGCTGCCATTGGGCTTGCGCAGGGTGAAGGGCGACATGGTGCCCACCGCGTATTCGTTCAGTTCCAGGTCGAAGGCGAGGGTGCGCACCTGTTCGAGCACGTCCGGGTCGACCAGATTGGGCGAGTTGACGAGGACGTAGATGTCGTTCTCGAACGTGCCGAAGGTCTCCGAGAGATGCTCGTAGGCGTCGTAATATTCGCCCGAATGGGCATAGACCCGCAGCAGGTCGCCGTCGACATTGGCCTTGGGAATCTGGGTGAAGGCGAGGATGGAGAAGGCCAGGACGGCCATGGCCACGAGCCGGGGAAACCGAAGTGTCGTCAGGCCGATATGCTCGAGGCCGAAGCCAATGGAACGCTTGTAGGTGACGCGCTCAAGGGCGCGGCGCAGAAAAGAACCCGAAGACACCAGAACCCGACTCCCCCGTTGGGCGGCATGCGTGCCGATTTTCTACGGGTTTGTGGGCAGGGCGTCCAGCTTTGGGCGATCACAGACGGTAACGGGCGGTGGAAGCGGGTCCGCGACAGACGGCGGACCCGCCCAAGGTCAGCCCGCCAGAGCGGCGCCGTTGGCCTTGAGGAAATCTGCGAGGGCCTGGGGCTTGCGGCCCGAATAGCGCTCGACCACGTCGGTGACGACGCCATGAAGACCGGCTACGGCATCGCGCTGGAAGGCGAGCAGGGCCTCGGCGAAGCCTTCCGGAATGCCGGCGGCCACCATGCCGGCCTTGAGGTCGGCAGGCTTGAGCGCAATCGCGGTAACCGGCTTGCCGGTGATTTCGGCGGCGAGGCGCGCGCGTTCTTCATTGGTGACGGGAGCGGGACCAGTGACGTCTTCGACGGATTTGCCGGTAGCGGTCAGCAGGGCCCCGGCGGCAGCACGGGCGGCATCGCCGCGGGTGACATAGCTGGTGCCGCGATCACCGATGAGGCCATAGAGCTGGCCGGAGGCAACGGCCTGGGGCAGGTCCATGAAGTTGTTTTCGGCATACATGTGGTTGCGCAGGATGGTGAAATCGAGGCCGGACGAGGCCAAAGCGACTTCGGTCCAGAAGTGCTCGGGGCCGAGACCGGCATCGGCGTCGGGCCGGGCAGCAGGGGCTGATGTATAGACGATGTGCTTGACGCCGGCCGCCTTGGCGGCCTCGACGGCAGCGGTCTGCTGGGCGACGCGGCGGCCGATGCCATCGGTGGAGACGATGAGCATCCGCACGACACCGGAGAGGGCGGCGGCGAGGTTGGCGTCATCGAAATCGACCTTGCGTACTTCCACGCCCCTGGCAGCCAGGTCAGCGAGCTTTGCGGGATCGCGCGTGCCGGCGATGACGTTGGTGGCGCCGCGCGCCAGCAGTTCCTCGACGGCGGCGCGGCCGAGATTGCCCGAGGCGCCGGTGACGAGAAGGGGAAGATTGGCGAAATTGCCCATGACACTCTCCATAAGTTGCGTCCGCTTCCGATCCCTCCTTGTGCCGGGCGGCATCGGAGAGTAAGTATCGGAAAGAGAGTGCCTATCTAGTGCGACCGATCCGGCGTGAAAAGGAGGCACTTTTTCGGCAATAGATTACCTCGGAGTAAGTGCATGCAGCAGGG
>CBFGPB010000138.1:0-6713 GCA_965650545.1 uncultured Devosia sp.
TCGGTCTGCAGGTCCGAATCCTCATCCGTATTGGCAATGACCGCCGCATAGCCCCGGCTGGAGAGGGCCATCTGCAGGGAGGTCGCAAACTCGGTGAAGAAGGGGTTCCTCAGGTCGTTGATGACCAGGCCGATCAGGTCGGGGTTGGACTTGCGCAGCTTGGCCGCGGACCGGTTATAGACATAGCCCATCTCGGCCATGGCTGCCCGGACCTGCTCCCGGGTCGCGTCCTTGACCAACGGGCTGTTCTGCAGCACCAGGCTCACGGTAGACTTCGATACGCCGGCCCGGCGCGCCACGTCGATAATGGTCGGCCTGCGGTCATTGTTCGCCATATTCATTGCCCCTTTACCTCCGGCGGTCGATCCGCCGAACAAGCGAGGCATGAACCATAGCATTCCCGCATCGGCGCGCAGGTCCGATTCCGGTCAGGGTCACAGGGGATTTGCCGTGTGTTCCTGCCCATCTCCGCCCCTCAGGCCGCCAGGTCGCGTTGCGCGAGGTGACGGGCGCTACGCAGCGCCAGGGCGGCAATGGTCAGCGCCGGATTGACCGCCGCCGAGGTGGGGAGGACCGAAGCATCGACAATGTAGAGGTTGGGGTGGTCAAAGCTGCGGCAGTTGGAATCCACCACGGCGGTCTTGGGGTCACTCCCCATGCGGGCGGTGCCACATTGGTGGCTGGGCGTGCGCCGGTCGAAAGGCCGTGCCAGAACGATTGGAAAGCCCGCTTTGCGCAGCACGCCCTTGAGCTTGCGGACCAAGGCGAGATGCGCGTCCCAGTTGGACCGCTTCCAGTCAAGCCGAACCTGGCCGTTGACGAGCGTGACCCGGCTCTCCGGATTGGGCAGGTCCTCCGACATGGCATAGAGGTCCACCGACCTCCGGGCTACCCAGTCCGCCAGAGGTCCGGGCAGCGGCGAGGACGCGGCGAGGATCGGTCCTGAAATCTTGCCCAGGAGCTGGATATTGCCCAGGGGCGTGTCCCCTTCCCCGCCCCGCAGGTAGAAGTCGTTGATCATCAGCGTCTTCTGGTAGACGGACGTGTTTTTCCGCAGCGGGTGCAAGGCCAGAACGGCTGAACAATTGTGGTTCATGAAATTGCGGCCGACCTGGTCGGAGCTGTTGGCGAGGCCACGCGGGTGGTCCGCGTCTGTCGAGGCCAGCAGCAGCGCGGCCGATTGCACAGCGCCGGCGCTCAGCACCACGGTGGGCGCGCTGATGGTCTCGCGACGCCCTGCCCTTTCCACTTCAACCCCGGTGATCCGTCCCTCCCCATTAGCGATGAGCCGGAGGACGCGGGTGCCGGTCGAGAGCGTGACATTGGGATGCTTGAGTGCTTCCGCGAGGCCGACGCTTTCGGCGTCGCTCTTGGCCCTCACAGTGTCGGGGAATGCATCCCATGGTGTCTTGCCGCGCGCCAGCCAGCGGTCGATATCGACGCCCAGGGGCAGGCTCGCCGGATGCAGCCCCACCGACTTCAGCCGGCGCCGCAGGTCGGCAATGCTGGGTTCATCGGGGACCGGCGGGAACGGATACTGCCCGGAATGCGGTGGTTCGCTCGGGTCTTCAGACGTCGTGCCGCGCACGCGGTAGAGCACCTCGGCGGCCTGGTAATCCGCTTCCAGATCCTCATAGGAAATCGGCCATCCGGTCGTGGCGCCGCCGAGATGCCTGATCGAGGCGAAATCTTCGCGCCGGTACCGGATCAGCACCGCGCCGAAGAACTTGGAATTGCCCCCGACCAGATAGTAATTGCCGGGATTGAACGCGCGCCCCTCCCCATCCAGCCAGGTCTCACGGGGACGAAAATGGCCGCGGCCGAAAATGGCATGTGGATCGCGCGCCTCCGGGCAATCGCGCAGGCGTTCACCCCGCTCGAGGATGAGTATTGTCCTCCCCGTGGGGGCGAGCGCGGCGGCCATGGTGCTGCCGCCGATGCCCGAGCCGATGATGATGACATCCGGACTCATCAGCGAATGCGCGCCTCGGTCTTGGGGTCGAAGGCGACGGCCTTGTCCATGTTGACGGCGAATTCAAAGCTGTCGCGCGCCGCAACCGAAGCGTCGGCCCGCATGCGGGCGACGACGTCGCGGCCCGACACGGTCATGGTGACGAAGGTGTCCGAACCGGCCGGCTCGGTCACTGTGACGATGTTGGAGAAGCGCTGGATGTTCTGCGACTTGCGATCGGCGCCGTCGATGTCAGTAATGGCCTCGGGCCTGATGCCGAGCATGATCTCCTTGCCGTTCCACTCGGCCATGTTGGCCTGGCTGAACTTGAGCGATTGCAGGTGGCCGCGGGCGTCGGTGATCTCGGCATAGGGCACGCCGTCCTCGACCCGCACAGTGGCCGGGATGATGTTCATGGCCGGCGACCCCATGAAGGTGGCGACGAACAGGTTGGCCGGCGTGTCGTAAATTTCCTTGGGCGTTCCCAACTGCTGGATATAGCCCTTGTTCATCACCGCGATGCGGGTCGAGAGCGTCAACGCCTCGATCTGGTCATGGGTCACGTAGACGATGGTCGTGCCCAGGTTCTGGTGCAGCTTCTTGATCTCGGTGCGCATGTCCACGCGCAGCTTGGCGTCGAGATTGGAGAGCGGTTCGTCGAAGAGGAAGACGTCGGGATTGCGCACCAGAGCCCGGCCCATGGCCACGCGCTGCCGCTGTCCGCCGGAGAGGGCTCCGGGCTTACGCTCCAGCAGATGATCGATCTGCAGCAGTTTGGCCACGTCGGCCAGGAGGCGCTCGCGCTCCGGCTTGGGCACGCCGTGCATCTCGAGGCCGAAGGTCATGTTCTGCGCCACGGTCATGTTGGGGTAGAGCGCATAGCTCTGGAACACCATGGCAATGTTGCGCTTGGACGGGTGGACGCCGTTCATGACGCGGCCGCGAATGCTGATGCTGCCGGTGGTGATGGGCTCGAGCCCGGCGATCATGTTCATCAGCGTCGATTTTCCGCAGCCCGACGGACCGACGAGAACGATGAACTCGCCCTCCTCCACCGAGATATCGACCTCGTGCAGCACCTGCACGGCGCCATAGGCCTTGGAGACATGCGAGATATCGAGAAAGCCCATGGCCTTACCCTTTCACGGAACCGGCCATCAGGCCGCGGACGAAGAAGCGGCCGGCGACGATGTAGACGAGCAATGTCGGCAGGGCGGCCATGATGGCCCCCGCGAAATGGACATTGTACTCGCGCACGCCGGTCGAGGAGTTGACGAGGTTGTTGAGCGCCACGGTCATCGGCATGGCGTTGAGCCCGGCAAAGGAGGCGCCGAACAGGAAGTCGTTCCAGATATTGGTGAACTGCCAGATGATGGTGACGACGGCGATCGGTCCCGACACCGGCAGCATGATGCGCCAGAAGATGCGGAAGAAGCCGGCGCCGTCGATCATCGCCGCGCGCACCAGTTCGGTCGGGAACGAGGCGTAGTAGTTGCGGAAATAGAGCGTCGAGAAGCCGACGCCATAGACCACGTGCACCAGCACCAGGCCCTGGGTCGTGCCGGCTATGCCCATCAGCCCCAGCATACGGGCCATGGGAATGAGCACGATCTGGAACGGGATGAAGCAGGAGAACAGCATCAGCCCGAACAGCAGGGTATCGCCCCGGAACCGCCATTTGGTCAGGATGTAGCCATTGAGCGCGCCCAGAACGGTGGAGATCGCCACGGCGGGAACGACCATCAGGATCGAATTGAGGAAGTAGGGCCGGAGGCCGGTCGGCGAGACGCCGACCTGCGCCGTGGCCCAGGCGCTGAGCCAGGGTTCGAAGGTCAGTGCCCGAGGCAGGCTCATCATGTCGCCGCCGGTGATTTCGCTCAGCGGCTTGAGCGAATTGGTCAGCATCACGTAGAGCGGCAGCAGGTAGAACAGGGCGAACAGCACCAGGATCAGGTAGATGAAGACCTGGGCGACGCGGCTGGTCTTGACCGCGGTATCTTGACTGACGGCACTCATTCTTTCTTCGCCCCCAGCTCGGAATAAAGGTACGGGATCATGATGGCCGCGACCGTCATGAGCATGATCACCGCGCTGGCGGCGCCGATGCCCATGGAATTGCGGGTGAAGGTGTAGGAATACATGAAGGTCGCGGGCAGCTCGGTGGCCCGGCCGGGACCGCCACCGGTCAGCGCGATCACCAGGTCATAGGACTTGATGGCCATGTGGAAGAGGATGACGAAGGCCGAGAGGAAGGCCGGGCGCAGCATGGGAATGACAATCCGGCGATAGAGCGCCACATTGGATGCCCCATCGATCTGCGCGGCCTTGAGGATTTCGTTGTCGATGCCCCTCAGACCAGCCAGGAACATGGCCATGACAAAGCCGGATGTCTGCCAGACGGCGGCGAGCACCAGCGTGTAGATCGCCATGTTGCGATCCTTGATCCAGTTGAATTCGAAACTGGTCCAGCCCCAGAGATGCATGGTGTTTTCGAGCCCGAGACCGGGGTCGAGGAACCACTTCCAGGCCGTGCCGGTGACGATGAACGACAGCGCCATGGGATAGAGGTAGATCGGGCGCAGCACGCCCTCACCGCGGATCTTCTGGTCGAGCAGGATGGCCAGGCCCAGGCCGATGACGGTGCAGATCGCGATGTAGAGCGTCGCAAAGATCACCAGGTTGACGAGAGCCGTGTTCCAGGCCGGCAGGGCGAACAGCCGCCCATAGTTCTCGAGCCCGATGAAATCGAAACTCGGCAGCATCTTCGAGTCCGTCATCGACAGGTAGGCGGTAAAGACGATGAAGCCGTAGACGAAGATCAGGACGACGGCCAGCGACGGCGCCAGCACGATTTTCGGTATGAAGTCCTGCAAGCGGGTTCGCAGGTCCGCCTGGCGAGATTGGATAGGCATCGCGCCCTCCCGATCCGTCCTGGCACTCATGCCCGGACGCAAAACAGATTTTGGATAGTCAGCCGGCTCGTTGGGGAGCCAGTTGGGGCCGGGCCGAGGCCCGACCCCTCCCGGGAGGGACTACTGGGCAGATTCAACCGCGATCGCGAGTTCCTGCGCCGCCGTCTCGGCGTCGTACTCGCCGTTGAAGTGGGCGGTGACGACGTCATAGATGGCGTTCTTCACGGCCGCCGGATTGGCATGGCCATGCGCCATCGAGCCGAGCAGCGTACCGGCTTCAGCGGCTGCTGCGAGTTCGGCCATGCCCTGCTGGCCGCAGGCGTCGAACTGGTCGCCGGCAACGTCGGTGCGTGCCGGTACCGAACCCTTGACCGTGTTGAAGGCGATCTGGAATTCGGGCGACATGATCGCCGAAGCCATCTTCTGCTGGGCGGCGCGGAAGCCTTCATTGACGTTGAACATGGCGAACTGGTCGGCGTTGAACGTCACCGTTCCCTCCGAACCGGGCACGCGGAAGCAGAGGAAGTCGGTCCCAGGCACCTTTTCAGCGCGCAGGAACTCGCCCTTGGCCCAGTCACCCATGATCTGGAAGGCCGCTTCCTTGTTGATCACCATGGCCGAGGCCAGGTTCCAGTCGCGGCCCGAGAAGTTGTCGTCGACAAAGCCACGGAGCGTTTCCATGCGCTTGAAGGCTTCGACCATTTCCGGTGCGGCGAGCGCTTCCTGGTCGAGGTCGATGAAGGCCCGCTTGTAGAAGTCCGGGCCGCCCGCGCCGACCACGATGGAGTCGAACACGGTGGCTTCCTGCCAGGGCTGGCCGCCATGGGCGAGCGCGACATAGCCGGCATCCTTGGCCGCCTGCATCGCCGCCACGAATTCGTCCCAGGTCGTGGGCTGGGCCAGCCCGAGCTCATCCAGGATCGCCTTGTTGGCCCAGACCCAGTTAGTCGAATGCACGTTGACAGGGGCCGAGACCCAGTGGCCGTCATACTTGGCAAAGCCCTGCAGCGCTGCCGGCACGACAGCATCCCAACCTTCGGCGGCGGCGACTTCATCGAGGTTGCCCAGCGCGCCTTCGGCGGCCCAGTCCAGGATATCGAAGCCCAGCATCTGCACGGCCGTGGGCGGCGAGCCTGCGGTGACACGGGCGCGCAGTACGGTCATGGCGCCTTCGCCGCCACCACCGGCCACGGGCATATCAAGCCAACCGATGCCCTGGGCCTGCAAGTCCTCCTTGAGGACATTGAGGGCAGCAGCTTCGCCACCCGACGTCCACCAGTGCAGCACCTCGACCTGCTCCTGGGCGATGGCTGCCCCCGAAGTGAGCATCATTGCGGCCGTAACGACCGCGGTTGACATATTAAGACCACGCATTTGGATCCTCCCTGCGCATGCGTCTTCATCCTCCCCACCGACTGATCGGTCAGCGGGCATTCACCCAAGGTGCCCGCGTGCGCCCGATGCGCATGACGAGTGATTTCACCTCGAGAAATTCTTCCAGGCCGTAGGACCCGATTTCCCGGCCCTGGCCGCTTTCCTTCACCCCGCCGAAGGTCAGCTCGGGGAAACCGTCCATCCAGGTATTGCTCCAGACCGTGCCGGCCTGGGCGCGGCGCGAGAATTCGAGCACCGTGTGCACGTTCTCGCTCCACACCCCCGCCGAGAGGCCGTAGGCGGCGTCGTTGGTGATGGCGATGGCCTCGTCCATCGTCTTGAAGGTCAGCACCGACAGGACGGGACCGAAGACCTCTTCGCGGGCAATGGCCATGTCCGGCGTCACCCCGGTCACGACCGTGGGCTGGTAGAAATCGCCATTGAGTCCGGGCACCGAGAGGCGCCCGCCACCCAGC
>CBFGPB010000139.1:0-6701 GCA_965650545.1 uncultured Devosia sp.
GGCAGGGCTGGAAACTCCGCGCCCGAGAAGGCCTCCACCTGCTGCATGGTCACCGGACCATTGGCAGTGAACAGCGTTTGCGGCAGCGTTTCTGCGTCCGGCCCGATCAGCACGGCACGGGTAAAGTCGCGCTTGTAGGCGCCGAGGCGGTCGGCGAGATCGTCGAGCACGAGGTCGCGCACGAAATTGTCGCGTGACTGGCGCCGTGCCAGGTTGCGGGCGATCTGGACGTCGTCGAAGAGGCGGGGCGGGGTGGTCATGCAAGGGGGCTTTCGCCGGAGCCGATCTGGGGCAATAGTGCCCTTATGGAGATGGGGGCCGGGGAAGTCAAAGCGATCGGGCGCCGGGAGCGGTTTGGTCAAGGTCTTTCGGGCCTTGGGCGGCTGTTGCTCGACCAGCTTTATCCGCCGGCCTGCATCGCCTGCCAATCTCCGCTCACCGGCGGCGACTGTCTCTGCCCGGCTTGCTTTGCCGGCCTCAGGCAGATCAGTGCGCCGCTTTGCTCGGTGCTGGGCATTCCCTTCGATACTGATTTGGGGCCTGAAGCGCGATCGGCCGAGGCTTTGGCCGATCCGCCGCCCTTCGCCCGGGCCCGCGCGGCGGTCCAGTATGGCGAGGTGGCCGGGGCGCTCGTGAGCCGGCTCAAATACGGCGACCGGCCGGAGCTTGCCCGGTTCTGCGCCCGGTTGATGGCGGCGGCGGGTCGTGACTTCTGGACGGCGAGGCCCGTGCTGGTGCCGGTGCCGCTGCATGCAAGCCGCCTCCGGTTTCGCCGCTACAACCAGTCCATGGCCCTGGCGGGCGAGGTGGCGCGGTTGACCGGTCTTGCAGTCGATCCGCACCTGGTTCGGCGCCACAAGAAGACGCGCCAGCAGGTCGGCCTGACGGGCGATGGCCGCCTGCGCAATGTGCAGGGCGCATTTTCCGTTCATCCACGGTTCATTGAGCGGGTCCAGGGCCGGCCCGTGGTCCTGGTCGACGATGTCTATACGACCGGCGCGACGGTCAAGGCAGTGACGCGGGTGCTCAAGCGCGCCGGTGCCGCAGAGGTGAATGTTCTCACCTTCGCCCGCGTTGTCATCGGCCAGGATTCGCCCATATAAGGGTGAGTTATCCTGGTTTTAGGAGCCGACAACCCCCATGGCCAAGGTCGAGATCTATACCACGCCTACCTGTCCCTATTGCCACGCGGCCAAGTCGCTGCTGCGCGACAAGGGCGTTGATTATGTTGAGATTACCGTGCTCGATCCCGATCTGAGGGAGAAGATGACGCACCGTGCCCATGGCCGCCGGACCGTTCCGCAGATATTCATCGGCGAGACCCATGTCGGCGGCTACGACGACATGGCCGCGCTTGATCGGCGTGGCGGTCTCGACCCCCTCCTGGCCCAATAATCCATGAAAATCGCTGCCATCCAGATGTGTTCGGGGCTCGATCCCGAAGCCAATCTTGCCGCGCTCAAGCCACTTCTGGCCGAGGCCGCAGCGGCAGGCGCAGCCTATGCGCTGACCCCGGAAGTCACCATGATCTTCCCGGAAAACCGCGATCAGCTCAAATCCGTGGCGGCACCGTTTGAAGACCATCCGCAACTGGCGGCGGTGGGCAAGCTGGCCAAGGCGCACGGCATGTTTGTCCAGATCGGCTCGCTGCCGATCCCGCTTGATGACGGGCGCTTCGCCAATCGCTCGGTGCTGTTCGGGCCGGACGGCACGCAGCGCGCCACCTATGACAAGATCCACCTCTTCGATGCCGACATTGCCGGGCTCAATGCCTATCGCGAAAGCGCCACCTACAGGGGCGGCGAGCAAGCGGTGACGGCACCCCTGGGGCAATTCACCCTCGGCTTTTCCATCTGCTACGACATGCGCTTCCCGCGCCTCTACAACGCCCTGGCCAATGGCGGCGCCAACCTGATCGCGGTCCCGGCAGCCTTCACCGTGCCCACCGGCCAGGCCCATTGGCATGTCCTGCTGCGCGCCCGCGCCATCGAGACCGGCTCCTATGTCATCGCGGCGGCGCAGGGCGGCAGCCATCCGAATGGCCGGTCCACCTACGGCCATTCGCTCATCATCGACCCCTGGGGTAAGGTCATCGCCGAACTGGACCATGACCGGCCCGGCGTGCTCGTGGCCGACATCGATCCGGCTGCCGTGACCGAGGCGCGTGGCCGCGTTCCGGCCCTTGCCAATGCCCGCGACTTCGCGGCACCGGCTTTGCAGCGCTAGCAACTGCGCCTATATGGATTTGTAGCGAGCCATTTGCTTCACAAACAGACGACCAGAACCGTGATCCAGTATTCGCTTCAGTGTTCAAACGGCCATCGTTACGAGGCCTGGTTCAAGAGCGCCGCCGCTTATGACGATCAGCAGGCGCGCGGCATCGTGACCTGTGCCCAATGCGGCGATGCGCATGTCGAGAAGGCGCCCATGGCTCCTAATGTGGCGCGGACCGACCATGACCGCGTGCCGGTCAGTGCCCACCATCCGGACGCCGCCACCCTGCGCGCCATGCTGCGCGCCTATCGGCAGAAGGTGATGAGCGAGGCCGACTATGTGGGGGACCGGTTTGCCGAGGAAGCCCGCAAGATCCACTTCGAGGAGGCCGAGGCCCGTGGCATCTATGGCGAGGCCACGCGGGACGAGGTTGCCGGGCTCATTGAGGACGGGGTCGATTTCCTGCCCCTGCCCAATGTGGGTGAGGATAATTGAGTCTTTATCGGCGTTCTGACTTTGACGCCGCGCTCGCTGCCCTGCCGGGCGTGACATTCGTCGATCAGTGGGAGGCGCGCATCGCCAAGGTCGGGGGCAAGGTGTTCTGCCTCCTGTCCGACGCGGCGCCCCATCGCCTGGTGTTCAAATGCGGCGAGGGGAGTTTTGATATCCTCACCGCACTCGACGGTGTCGAGCAGGCAGCCTACTTCGCCAAGCGCCAATGGGTGAGTGTCACCCAGGGGTCCGAGCTCAGCGAGGACGATCTTTTCGCCTATGCGATCCGTTCGCATGCCTTGATCGCCAAGGGGCTGACCAGGAAGTTGAGGGCCGAACTGGGCATTC
Organism: uncultured Devosia sp.; assembly: GCA_965650545.1. Classification (GTDB taxonomy): domain Bacteria; phylum Pseudomonadota; class Alphaproteobacteria; order Rhizobiales; family Devosiaceae; genus Devosia. The sequence continues at coordinate 3,055 of CBFGPB010000139.1, forward strand.
CGGATGAGGAATTGCCTTAGGGCAATCCATCCCGGCCGGCGCTGCGTAGTATTGGTAGCGTCAACTGGAGCCGGACCCTTGTCCCTGTCGGAATCGAAAGCCAATCCTCCCCGCCGTCGCAGATGGCGATGGGGCCGATGGCTGACTTTGCTTGTCATCGTCGCTGCCGCCGGTGCCTATGCGGGCGTTACACGCCCCTGGGAGCCGAAGCCCAAACTGGTGGCAACGGAGGTCGTGCGCCCTGGTCCGGTCTCCCAGATCCTGGCAATCAATGGCCGGGTTGCGGCCAAGACTGCGGTGACGGTACGGGCGGCAGTGTCCGGCCAGGCGCTGGCGGTGACCGCCGATACCGGCGATGTCGTCGAGGCCGGGGATGTGCTGGTCCGTCTCGATTCCAGCCTTGTCGAGGCGCAGGCCGCGCAGGCGCGTGCGGCGCTCGAAGCCCAGTTGGTCCGCCAGCGGCAGGCTGAAGCCACGGCCGAACGAACCTCGGCGCTGGGCGAGAACACGACCCGGTCGAACCGCGAGGACGCCGAATGGGCCCTGGCTGCGGCCGTCAATGAGACGGCGCGACTGCGAGCCGCGCTGGAGCAGGTCGAGCGGCAAATCGCCCAATACACGATCACCGCCCCCATGGCTGGAACCGTGCTGTCGCGTGGCGTGGATCGCGGTCAACTGGTCGATCCCCAGACGGAACTGTTCGTCATTGCCGATACCAGCGAGCTTCGTGTCGAAACCGATGTGGATGAACTCTATTCCGCCCGCGTCAGCGTGGGGCTCAAGGCTCTTTTGCAACCCGTGGGGGCCAGCGTGCCCCAGCACGGCACCGTGACCTTCGCGGCGCCGGTCGTGGACAGCGCCACCGGGGGCCGTGCCATCCGGATCGCCTTCGACGAGCCGACCTCGTTGCCGGTGGGCCAGACGGTCAATGCCAATGTCATTGTCGATCAGGTCGCCGATGCCCTCTCCGTCCCCCGAGGCGCCATCGTCACGGAAGGCGCGGACAGTCATGTGCTGGTGATCGAGGACGGGCTGGTCGCGTCGCGACCCATCCGCTTCAGCGATTGGCCGGCCGGGCGGGTGATCGTCACCGAAGGGCTGGCGGCGGGTGACGTGGTCATCACCGATCCCTCGATGGTCGCCGTGGGCGATCTGGTGGAGGCGCAATAGGCCATGCTCTACGGCATCAAGATCGCCTGGCGCTATCTCACCTCGAGCAAGACCCAGACGGGTCTCTTGGTCGCCGGTGTTGCCACGGGCGTCTTCGTCTTCATCTTCATGAGCGCTCTCATTGGCGGGCTCGCCGTCTACCTTGTCGAACAGACAGTGGGGGACATCTCCCATGTTACGCTTGAGGCGCCGAGCCGGGAGGCCGGACTTCTCCTGCCCGAAAGCGCCGAGGCCCTCCTGGTGCAGCAAAAGGCCAGCGGCCAGCGCGAAACCCTGCGCACGGCCGATGCCTTCCTTCCGGGAATCGAGGCTATGGAAGGGGTCAAGGCAGTGTCGCCGCAGATCGTGGGCAATGGTTTCGTGATACGCGGCCAATCCCGTGCCCCGGTTGCCGTCACCGGTGTCGAGACCGACAAAGTTTCGGCGATCGCCGACCTGCAGGGCCGACTGGTTGCCGGCGATACGGTGCTGACCAACAGTACGGTCATCATCGGCAAGGTGCTGGCGGACGACCTGGGCATTGGCGTGGGGCAGGTGATCCGCCTGCAGTCGGATCGCAATGTCGAACGGGCACTGGTCATTGCGGGCATATTCCAGATTGGCGTCGAGGCGCTCGACGCCCGCGCCGCCTTCGTCAGCACGGCTACGGCTCGGACGCTGTTCGATCTGCCACAGGGCCTGAGCCGGGTCGAAATCAAGCTCGATGACCTCAACCAGGCCGAGGCCTTTGCCAGCCGCCTCGCTGCCGAGACCGGCCTTGAGGCAACCCCCTGGACGGAAGGCAATGCCCAGCTTCTGGCCGGGCTGCGGGCCCAGGCCAATTCGGGCAATCTCATCAAGGGTTTTGCGCTGGTGACCATCGTCATTGGCGTGGCCAGCGCGCTGCTGCTCTCGACCTACCGCAGGCGGCCGGAAATCGGCATCATGCGGGCCTTTGGGGCGCCGCGTGGTTTTGTCGTCTTCGTTTTCGTCCTGCAGGGCACGCTGATCGGCCTCCTTGGTGGATTGATCGGTGCCGGTCTGGGCTATCTTGCCCTCTCGCCGTTTCCGCCACCCGAAAGCGCCACTGCGGGAGGCCTGCCGATCGATGTGCGCCAGGGCGCCTATGGGCTCGCCATTGCGCTCACCACTCTGGGCGCCATCCTTGCCTCCATCCTGCCCGCCCGCTCGGCGGCGCGGGTCGATCCCGTCTCGGTGATCGGCCAATGAGTGTGCTTGTCCAAGTGCGGGACCTGGTCAAGACCTATGGGCAGGGCGAGGCGGAGACGCGGGTGCTCAAGGGGTTGGACATGGACCTGTGGGAGGGAGACCTTGCCGCCCTTCTTGGGCCCTCGGGCTCGGGCAAGTCGACGCTGCTCACCATTCTGGGGACCTTGATGCAACCCAGCAGCGGGCAGCATATGATGCTGGGCGAGGATTTGACCCGGGCCAATGACGCGGCGCTGACCGAGTTCCGCAACCGTCATATCGGCTTTGTCTTCCAGTTCCACCACCTGCTGCCCGACTTCACGGCGCTGGAGAACGTGGTCTTTCCCACCGCTGTCAGTGAAGGCCGGGAGACAGCCCGTGCCAGGAGCCGGGGCGAGGAACTGCTGGAGCGCGTGGGCCTCGGCGATCGTATGGATTTTCGCGCCACCCAGCTGTCGGGCGGCCAGAAGCAGCGCGTTGCTATCGCAAGGGCGTTGATGAACCGGCCCGAACTTGTCCTCGCCGACGAGCCCACGGGCAATCTGGACAGGGAATCGGCCGCGCAGGTGATGGAGTTGATCGGTGAGATCAACGACCAGGAAAAGACCTGCTTCCTCATCTCGACCCATGACGAGAAAATCGCCGCGGCCTGCAAGCGGCAGATCAAGGTGTTGGACGGCAAGGCCGTCTCGGGATGAATAGGGGTTATCTGGGAGGTTCAGGTCGGCCCGATAGGGAGGGTGGAATCCCCGCTATCGAGCCTGACCAGGCCAGCAAGCCTTGGCAGGCCGCTGGGTGGCTGGCGGCGTGTTAGCACCGGGCGATGGTGTTGTCACGCGTTTGTCGTGAAGTTTTATCAACTGTCACGATGCCATCCTCGGGCTTGACCGAGGACCATTCACCTACAGCGCAATGCGGGGAGCGCCCTCGGGTCACCCCAAGGGCGGAACTTCAGGGCCGGGAGCCTCAGTGCCACAGCTTGTCGATGGCCGCCGTGTCGCGCACGGCGCCCTTGGCGGCCGAGGTCACCAGCGCCGCATAGGCCTTCAATGCCGTCGTTACCTTGCGCTTGCGCGGGTGTTCGGGCTTCCAGCCCTTGGCGTCCTGCTCGGCGCGGCGCTTGGCGAGTTCCGCATCGGACACCAGCACGTTGACCGTACGGTTGGGAATGTCGATCTCGATCGTGTCGCCTTCGCGCACCAGGCCAATGGCGCCGCCTTCGGCGGCTTCAGGTGAGGCATGGCCGATGGAGAGGCCCGAGGTGCCGCCCGAAAAACGCCCATCGGTCA
>CBFGPB010000140.1:0-6669 GCA_965650545.1 uncultured Devosia sp.
TTGGTGACACCGGTGTGGTCGAAATAGCTCTTGATGGTGAATTCGAGCGTCTCGGCATCGGGCAGGCAGGTGAAGGTAAAGGGACGCTTCTTATCCTGCCAGCCGTCCCGGTCGATGGAAACCTCGGTGGCCTGGCCGGGAGAGAACCGGTAGTGGGCCGGGCGCTCGAGCCGGTAATGACGGACATTGTGGGTGACCGGAATGGTATCGAGAATGCGGACGCTGATTGGCATGACGGGGCTCCCTTTGCCCATCAACCACCAGCCCCGGCGGGAGGTTGCATGGTCGGGCACCGCAACGTGCGCTGGTTTCCCGGACGATACCGAGTTTCCTCCAAAGCCCTTGATTTCGCTTGATAAACCTTCGGTGCGCGAAAGCCGCTTTCAAGAGCAAAAAAGTCGAAATCGGGCGCTTGCGGCACCCGATGGGGGTGGCCATTTCCGGTTTGTTCAAACCCGAAAGGATCATCCTCCCATGATCAAGAACACTGTAATCGCTCTCGTCACCGCCGCTGCCCTTGCCGGGGTTGCCGCGCCCGCAATGGCCTCGACCTCGCTGCTGGAAAGCTCGGACAACGATTTCGACGCTGCCTATGTGCTCGCCCAGGTGCAGGACAAGGGCATCAATGCCAGCGCGGTCGAAGAATGGGGTGACTATGTCGTTGCCACCGTCACCGACGAAACCGGCAAGACGACCCGCATCTTCCTGACCCCGGTCACGCTCGACGTGGTCGATCTCTGACCCGGAACCCGGCGCCGCCAGTCCATGGCGGCGCCCGAACCTCTTGCCCTTATGGCGCGGCGCCGGTGTCCAGGGCATCAAACAGCCGCCGCGCCTCTTCCACGGCCTGGCGATGGCGGTGGGCAAATCGTTGCCAGTCATCGGCCAGGGCCAGCAGTTCCCGCCCCAGATCGGTCAGGTCATACTCCACCCGCGGCGGAATGGTGGCATAGGCCTTGCGGGATATGAACCCATCGCGCTCCAGCTCGCGCAGCGTCTGGCTCAGGGATTTCTGCGGCACCCCGCCCATATTGCGTCGCAGTTCATTGAACCGCATCGTGCCCGATCGCAGCTGTACGATGACCACCAGGGTCCATTTGCCCGGTCGAATCGAAAGCAATTCCGGATCGAAATCGGGTTCGAGGCTCGATTGGGTCATGACGCTTCTCCGGATCGGTAGACCCGGATATGGGTCGTCCCCGCGCCACGTCCAGAGGCGGAACCGAGGAAAGCGGCGCAGGGTGACCGAAGGGTTACACTTCAGCGGCGCGTGAAGCCGAAATAGAAGCTGATCATCCGCCCCTCGCGCCGGGCCTTCTGCTCATAGCGCGTCGGTTGCCAGCCTGGATAGGGCTGGTGCCAGCTACCGGGTGCATCGGGCTCAAAGGCGAAGCGTGGTTCGCGCACGATATGGGCCAGGGTCCAGTTGGCATAATCCTCGATATCGGTGGCGAAGAAGAATGTGCCGCCGGGCCGGATGACCCGCGCCAGTTGATCAAGCGTGGTGGGCGACACAAAGCGCCGCTTGTGGTGGCGCGTCTTGGGCCAGGGATCGGGATAGAGCAGATAGACTGCATCCACCGAGGCGTCCGGCAGGGCCATCAGCAGTTTCAAGGCATCATCGGTGAAGAGGCGCACATTGGTGAGGCCATTGGCCTCGATGGCCTGCACCATCTTGCCGATGCCGCCGGTAAAAACCTCGCAGCCTATGAAGCCGGTATCCGGCTCCTCGCCGGCCTTGCGGGCCAGGTGTTCGCCGCCGCCATAGCCGATCTCGATGACGATCTTCCGAGCATCCGGAAAGAGCACCCTTGGGTCCAGCCGTTCTGGCAGGACGATTTCCACCTGCGGCAGGAGCTCGGCCACCTGCGCCTTCTGACCGCCATGCAGTTTCTTGCCGGAGCGACGGCCGAAAAAGGCGCGCGGCTCGCCGGAGCGGGTTTTTGGAAGCTGGTGGTCGGTCATGCTGGCTCGTAACAGAAGAAGGCCTCTCTCCCGCTTTTGCGGAAAAGAGGCCTCTGGTCAATGCGGCAGTGAAATCAGGCGACAGCGGCCTTGAGCGCCTTCACGAGATCAGTCTTCTCCCAGGAGAAGCTGCCGTCGCGGCCGGCCTTGCGGCCGAAATGGCCATAGGCCGCGGTCTTGGCATAGATGGGCTTGTTGAGGTCAAGGTGGGTGCGGATGCCGCGCGGGGTCAGGTCCATTACCTCGGCGAGCGCCTTTTCCAGGACCGCCTCGTCGACCTTGCCGGTGCCGTGCAGGTCGACATAGATCGAGAGCGGCTTGGCCACGCCAATGGCGTAGGACAGCTGGATGGTGGCGCGGTCGGCCAGGCCTGCAGCAACGACGTTCTTGGCCAGGTAACGCGCCGCATAGGCGGCCGAGCGGTCGACCTTGGTCGGGTCCTTGCCCGAGAAGGCGCCGCCGCCATGCGGGGCCGCACCGCCATAGGTATCGACGATGATCTTGCGGCCGGTGAGGCCGGCATCGCCATCGGGGCCGCCGACGACGAACTTGCCGGTGGGATTGACGTGCCAGACGGTCTCGTCGCTGATCCAGCCTTCGGGCAGGGCCTCGCGCACGATCGGCTCGACGATCTTGCGCACATCGGCCGAGGTCAGGGTCTCGTCCAGATGCTGGGTGGAGAGCACGATCTGGGTGACGCCGACCGGCTTGCCATTCTCATACTTGACGGTGACCTGACTCTTGGCATCGGGCCCGAGCTTGCCGGCCGGCCCGTGATTGGCCTTGCGGGCTTCGGTCAGGTCGGACAGAATCTTGTGCGCGTAGTAGATCGGCGCGGGCAGCAATTCGGGGGTCTCGCGGCTGGCATAGCCGAACATGATGCCCTGGTCGCCGGCGCCCACATCCTTGTTGCCACTTTCATCCACGCCCTGGGCGATATCGGCCGACTGGCCATGCAGCAGCACATCGATACGGCAGGTCTTCCAGTGGAAGCCGGACTGTTCGTAGCCGATGGCGCGGATGGCCTTGCGGGCGGCCGACTTGAACTTGGCCGGGTTGACGACCGGGGCGCCGGAGGCGTCGAGCACCACCTTGCCGTCCTTGCCATGCTTGAGCAGCGTTTCGGGAACGCGCACCTCGCCGGCAATCACCACACGATTGGTGGTGGCCAGGGTTTCGCAGGCAATGCGGACCTGGGACGGGTCCATGCCGGCCTTCTTGGCCTCCTTGAAGACCAGATCGACGATCTCGTCGGAAATGCGGTCGCAGACCTTGTCGGGATGGCCCTCGGAAACGGATTCCGAGGTGAAAAGATAGGAAGAACGGGCCACGTTAAACCTCTTTGCAAGTGGCGAGGGCGCACGCGGGAGTGCGCGTGCCGGAACACATTTCCGGACACTTTCGAGGCTGTTTTTCGCAGGTCCATGGGGAGAAAGCAATAGCGATATAAAGAAAGCTTTATATCGGCATGGGGTGCCGGCAGCAATTCTTGCTCCCCTCCTGCCCCATGCCTTTCCTTGGCCACCGCTCTGTGCCAAGGAAGGGGCAGTTTGATAACGGGACCAGTCCAATGGCCATCCGAGTGCATCGCGGCGACCTGCCCAACCTTTCCAACTACGGCCGCGAAGTGGCGATCGACACCGAAACGATGGGGCTCAACCCGCATCGCGACCGGCTCTGCGTGGTGCAGCTCTCGCCCGGCGACGGCAGTGCCGACGTGGTGCAGATCCCGCAGGATGCGACCGAGGCGCCGAACCTGGTCAAGCTGCTCGGCGACCCGGGCGTGACCAAGATTTTCCACTATGCGCGCTTCGATGTTGCCGTGCTGCAGAACCGCTTCGGCGTGGTCACCGGGCCGGTCTATTGCACCAAGATCGCCAGCAAGCTCGTGCGCACCTATACCGACCGGCATGGCCTGAAAGACCTCGTGCGAGAACTGCTCAACATCGACCTCTCCAAGCAGCAGCAGAGCTCGGACTGGGGCGGGGACAAGCTCAGCGATGCCCAGCTCGACTATGCGGCCTCCGATGTGCTGTACCTGCATGATCTCAAGCGCCATCTGGATCGCATGCTGGCCCGCGAAGGCCGCACCGCGCTCGCCCAGTCCTGCTTCGATTTCCTCAAGACGCGTTGCGCGCTCGATCTCATGGGCTGGGAAGAGACCGACATCTTCGCCCATAGCTGAGGCCGGGCGAACGCCGTGACCGCGCCTGCCGCTACCCGCCATAGCTACCAGCGACTGGTCCGACGCAACCGGACAGTCAATGTGCTGCGTCTCGTGGTCCCCCTGGTGGGCGCGCTGGTGCTGGGTGGGTTGATGGCGCAGATCTACCTGGCCAGCCTTACCGGGCGCTTTGGCATCGACCGGCTGTCCATCACCCCCGATTCAGTGGCCATAGACGCACCCGAATATGTGGGCGCCCTGGCCGATGGCTCGACCTATCGGGTCCGGGCTGAAACGGCGCGGGCCACGGCCGAGCGCAGCGACCTTATCGACCTGACCCAGGCCAGGCTCGTCATCAACCGGGTCGATGGCGTTCAACTGGTGCTGGAAGCGCAAAGCGCCCAGCTCGACACGACCAACCAGCTCACCCTGGTGCCGGGACGGACCGAAGTCTCCGACAGCACGGGAACTACCGGCACGCTCGATGATTCCATATTCGACTGGCATAGCCAGCTCCTCACCACGCGCGGGCCGGTAGTGGTGGACTATGCCGATGGGTCCAAGGTGCGGGCCAAGGGTCTTGTCTATGACGCCGCCAATATCATGTGGACGTTCGAGGGCTCGGTGGTGACCTTGCCGGAAACCCCGGGCGAGAATGGGTCCGAAGCTGCTGGAGACCAGAACCAATGATACGCCGCTGGCTTGTCCCTGCCCTGTTCATCACTCTTGCGATTGCTCTTCCGGCGTCCGCGCAGAGCCCGGTGGAGATCACCTCCGACCAGTTCGTGATGAACGAGGCGGCGCGCGAAGCAGTGTTCACCGGCAATGTCGTGGTCGTGCATCCGACAGTGACCGTCTGGGCGCCCAAGGTCGTGGCCACCTATGGCGCGGGCGGGACAACCGATATCGAGACCTTCATCGCCTCGGGCGGCAATGTCCGATTGAAGACCAAGGACCAGGACGCAACCGGCGACCAGGCCGTCTATTCGCCGGGAGACCAGCTGCTGCGCCTGACCGGCAATGTCGTGGTCAACAATGCCAGCGGCACGGTCAACGCGACGGAGCTCATCGTCAACCTGGCCACCAGCGTCTCGACCTTTACCAGTTCGGGCGGCGGGCGCGTCACCGGGGTCTTTACCAGCCAATGAGCGTCGAGACCCGCCCCCGCATCGACCAGACCGGCTGGCTGGTGGCCCATGGCCTGGCCAAGAGCTTTGGCAAGCGCACGGTCGTGCGCGATGTCTCGCTGGCCGTGCGACGCGGCGAGGCGGTGGGCCTCCTGGGCCCAAACGGCGCGGGCAAGACCACCGTCTTCACCATGATCATGGGCCTGGTGAAACCCGATGCCGGCAAAATCCTGCTCGACGGGCAGGACATTACCCGCCTGCCGCTGTTCCAGCGCGGGCAATTGGGCATCGGCTACCTGCCGCAGGAGCCGTCGATCTTTCGCGGCCTCAGCGTGACCGACAATATCATGGCGGTGCTTGAGAACACCGTGCGCGACAAGGCCGAGCAGAAGCGGCGGCTCGAATCGCTGCTCGGCGAATTCTCCATCGGCCATATTGCCAAATCCAATGCCCTGGCGCTTTCGGGCGGCGAGCGGCGGCGGGTGGAAATCGCGCGGGCGCTGGCTGCCGATCCGGGCTTCATGCTGCTCGACGAGCCCTTCGCCGGCGTCGACCCGATTGCCGTCAGCGAGGTCAAGGCGCTGGTGCGGCAGCTGACCCAGCGCGGCATCGGCGTGTTGATCACCGACCATGCGGTGCGCGAGACGCTGGGCCTGGTCGACCGCGCCTATCTCATCCATGGCGGCAAGGTGATGATCCAGGGCAAGCCCGAGACCATTTCCGCCGATCCGGAAGCGCGGCGCGTCTATCTGGGCGAGAGTTTTTCGATCTGAACGCATGGGCCGGATGCGCAATCGGCTATTGCATCCGAAGCGCAAAAGTCTATTTTAGAAGCATTCTAATCGCACCCACGCGCGGAGAACCCATGTTCATCCAGACCGAAGCCACGCCCAATCCGGCGACCCTGAAATTCCTGCCGGGGCGCGAAGTGCTGTCGGGCGAACCGCGCGATTTCCGCTCTGCCGATGCCGCGGGCGTGTCGCCGCTGGCGACGGGCCTGTTTGCCATTTCCGGCGTGACCGGGGTGTTCCTGGGCTCCGACTTCATCTCGGTGACCAAGGACGACACCAATTGGGCCCATATCAAGCCGGCCATCCTGGGCGTGATCATGGACCATTTCCTGTCGGGCAAGCCGGTGATTGCCGAGGGTGGCGCCGCGCCGGTGGATTTCGACGAAGTCGACGAGTTCTTCGAGGAAGAAGACAAGGAAATGGTGGAAGTCATCAAGGAACTGCTGGCCACCCGCGTGCGCCCGGCCGTGGCCATGGATGGCGGCGACATCATCTTCAAGGGTTACAAGGAAGGCACCGTGTTCCTGCATATGCAGGGCGCCTGCTCGGGTTGCCCCTCCTCGACCGCCACGCTCAAGAACGGCATCGAGAACCTGCTCCGCCACTTCGTGCCGGGCGTCGA
>CBFGPB010000141.1:0-6649 GCA_965650545.1 uncultured Devosia sp.
GGATCAATATCGTCATCAATACCGAGCGCGAGGGGCTGGCCCATGCCGCCTATGTGACGCATGGCACCTCGGCCTATGCGATGGGGCTGCTGGTCGAGGACGCTGCGGCGACGCTGAAACGCGCGCAGGCGCTGGGGGCGCAGCCCTTTGCGCAGCGCGTGGCGCCGGGGGAGCTGGCCATTCCGGCGGTGCGGGGCGTGGGTGGCGGAGTGATCTATTTCCTCGACGATCACTCCGACCTGAGCCGGGTGTGGGATATCGAATTTGTGGCCGAACCGGCGCCCGGCAGCGATGCGGGGCTGACCGGGTTCGACCACATTGCCCAGACGATGAACTACGAGGAAATGCTGACCTGGATCCTGTTCTACCGCTCGATCTTCGTGGTGGACAAAGGGCCGATGGTGGATGTGGTCGACCCGTCGGGCCTGGTGCGCAGCCAGGTGATCGAGAACCGGGATGGGTCGCTGCGGCTGACGCTGAACGGATCGGAAAGTCACCGGACGCTGGCCGGGCGCTTCATTGCCGAGACATTCGGATCGAGCGTCCAGCACATTGCCTTTGCCTCATCGGACATTTTCGCAACGGCGGACGCCTTGCGCCGGAACGGGCTGCGCACGCTGCACATCTCGCCCAACTACTATGACGATCTCAAGGCCCGGTTCGGGCTGGACCCGGCCATGCTGGACCGCCTCCAGGCGAGCAACCTCCTCTACGACCGGGACGACAGGGGCGAGTATTTCCAGCTCTATTCGACCAATCTTGGCGACGGCTTCTTCTTCGAGATCGTGCAGCGCGTTGGCGGCTATGCCGGATATGGCGCCGCCAACGCGCCGTTCCGGATCGCGGCCCAGAAGCGGGCGGCCCGGCCGAACACGGTGCCCAGCCACTGACCAGCAAGCGCCGATCATTGCTGCGGGGGTGACCGGTCCTGGCCTTAACCGGATCTGCGGGGAGAGGAGGTTTCGCCTTTGGAAGCCCGGTCTATGCCTTTGTCCCCTTACCAGGGCGTATAGCCGCCGGGTTCGATGAAGCGGCCATTGTCAGCCCCACCGAGCGCATGCTGCACCGGCAGGCGGGCGCCTTCCTCAGGCGTCATTACCCCGTATCCGGTGAGGTCGGTCTTGACGAAGCCCGGGCTGACGGAATTGACGACGATGCCGGTGTCACGCAGCTCCTCGGTGAGCTGGATAGTCAGCATGTTGAGCGCTGCCTTGGAGGCGTTGTAGCCAATGTAGCGCTGCGCAAAATAGGGCGAGGAAGGGTCAGCATTCACGCTGAGCGAGCCGAGCGAGCTCGACAGGTTGACGATGCGCCCGGCCGCCGACTTTCGCAGTAGCGGCAGCATGGCCTGGGCAACGGCAAGGGCGCCGAGGAAGTTGGTCTCCAGCACCTTGCGTACCGCCGGGATGGAGGCGCTGCCCGGGGCCGCGTCGGTGAAGTCGAAAATGCCGGCATTGTTCACGAGGATGTCGAGCCGGCCGTGCGCGGCATCGATGGCGGCAGCGGCGGCAGCGATGCTGGCCTCGTCGGTGACGTCGAGCTGCACGGAGGTCGCCGCGAGTCCCTGAACTGCGAGGCCTGCGACTGCTGCTTCGCCGCGCGCGGCATCACGCGAGCCGATGATCACGGCGACACCGGCCTCGGCGAGCTGGCGGGCGATTTCGAGGCCGATCCCCTTGTTGGCGCCGGTGACGAGGGCAATGCGCTTGTTGTCCATGGATGATCCTTTCCAATGACGTTGGACGGCCCTAGTATGTGAAGCATCCTTCAGTTTGAGAATTCGCATATGGCTGTCGCCACCCCTGCCGCGCTGACCCCCCGGAAAAGGCCGCGCCAGGCGCGCTCGGCCGCAACGCTGGACGCGATTTTCGAGGCGACCATTCAGGTTTTGCTGGCCGATGGAATGCGGGCGCTGACCACGACGCGGGTCGCGGAACGGGCCGGCGTTTCGGTGGGGACGATGTATCAGTACTTTCCGCACAAGCAGTCCCTGATCTATGCCCTTAACGAGCGCTATCTCGAGGTGCTGGCGGATAAGGTCGAGACGACCTGTCGTGCAAAGGCCGGCCGGCCGGTGGCGGAGATGCTGGCGGCGCTGATCGAGACCTACTGGCGGGCCAAGACCGAGCGGGCGGAGGTGACGCGGGCGCTGTATCGCTCGGTGGTCGAGATGGACAACGAAGCCTTGGTGGAGTCGTTTGCCCAGCGCGTAGACGCGGCTACGGCAGCCATGCTTGCGAGCGCCCCCGACGCGACATTTGGCAACCTGCCGATGGTCACCCTAACGCTGGTCACCGTGATCTTCGGGGCGATCCGGAACGCCTTCGAGCGCAACCTGACCCAGCCCGAGATTGACGCCCTGCAGGTGGAACTGCTGGCCATGTGTCGGGCCTATGTCGAGATTTCAAGACGATAGGCTGAGGCGCGCCTATGGCGGGGGGACTGGCTTACAGTGGATGCCCAGGCCCTGTGACGTCTGGGGCATCAACTTGTCGAGGGTGATCCCGCGAAAGGTCTCGAGAAACAGCGCCTCGGCTTTTGCCAAGGTGTCGGACAGGGCGTGGTTGACCGCGCGTTCCACCTGGCACACGGTATCCTCGTTGCGGCTGGCGATAGCGAAGAGACCCGGGCGATCCAGCGCGACATAGACGTCGTGCAGGGTGATCTCGCTGAGGGGCCGGGCGAGCATCCAGCCGCCGCCATGGCCCTTTTCCGATGTAACGTAGCCCGCTTCACGCAGGCCCGCCATGGTGCGGCGGAACACTGGCGGGTTGGTGCCCATGGTGTTGGCGAGCACATCTGAGGTCAGCGGGACTGAGACCTGACCAAGGTGCAGCAACACGTGCAGAACCCCCGACAGGCGCGTGTCCTTGTTCATATCCATGTCCTCGCTTCGTGCATATCGGCCGCGCCTCCACATTGGTTGACCTCGCTCGCGATGTCTCGTATCTACAAAAGATACGTGAATAGGAGTTGTGATGTCTACCCTCAATCCCACGGGCCACGGCCTGGAGCCCGCCCACCCCATCATTGACGACCCGAAGCGGCGGCGTTCGATCCTCCTCGCTGTCTGCATTGCGCTGATGGCAGTGATCGCCGCGGTTTCCGGACTCAATGTCGCGCAGCCGCAAATGGCCCTCGCCCTCAATGGATCGCAGGGCGATGTGCTGTGGATCATCAACATCTACGCCATCACGCTCGCGGCGCTGCTGCTGCCCCTTGGGGCGGTCGGCGACCGCTGGGGGAGGAAGCCCGTATTGCTCATCGGGTTGGTGCTGTTCGGCGTGGCCAATGTGGCCTCGGGCCTCGCCGGCTCGGTGCCGGTGATGCTCGGCGCGCGTTTGCTGGCCGGTGTCGGCGCGGCGATGATCATGCCGGTGACGCTCTCGGTGATCACCTCGGCTTTTCCGGCCGAGGAACGGTCCAAGGCCATCGGCATCTGGACCGGCGTCGCCGGTGGTGGCGGTATTCTCGGCATGTTCCTCTCGGCACTGCTGGTCGACGTGCTCGACTGGCGCTGGCTGTTCGTCCTGCCGGTGGTGCTGGTGATCGCGGCCGCCCTGGTATCGCTGCGGGCCATCCCCAACTCACGCGAGCATTCGGCACATGGGTTCGACCTCCACGGCGCGGTGCTTGCGGCGATGGCCGTGGTTGGGCTGATCCTGTTCCTGCATGAGGGACCGGTGGCGGGCTGGGCCGCGCCGATCACACTGGTCGGCCTGGTCGCCGGGGTCGTGGCAAGCATCGGATTTGCACTCTGGGAATTGCGGCACCCGGCGCCCCTGCTGGATATCCGCCTCTTCGCCAAGCGCAGTCTTACCAGCGGGTCGGTGACCCTGCTGGTCTGGTTCGGTGTGCAGGCCGGGGTGTTTGTGGTGCTGTTCCCCTTCTTCCAGGCCGTTCTCGGTTGGTCGGGGCTTCTAGCGACGCTGGGGCTGATGCCGATGGCGATTCTGATGATGGTGTCCTCGGCGATGGCCGCGCAGGTGGCCAAGGGGATCGGCAACCGGCTGACCATGGCGCTGGGCATGTTGCTCGGCGGCAGCGGGCTCGCCTTGATGTCGATGCTGGTCTCGGTCGATGCCGGCTATATGGGGGTGCTGCCGGGAATGATCGCCATGGGGCTAGGCATGGGCCTGTCGATGGCGCCGTCCACCGAGGCCATCACGTCCTCGCTGCCGCGCGACCGCCAGGGTGTCGCGTCGGCGCTCAATGATGTGACGCGCGAGTTCGGCACCTCGCTGGGCGTGGCTCTGCTTGGTGCCATGTTCACCGCGGGCTATGGCAGCGCCATTGCCGGGCGGCTCGCGGGCGTGCCCGAGGATGTCGCGGCCGAGGTCAGCAAGGGCATCGCCGGTGCACTCGATCTGGCGAACGATCCTGCCTCAACGGCGCTGCTGCGCTCGGCACGCGAAGCCTTTGTCGAAGCGTGGCAGCAGGCCATGTGGGCGGGCGTCGTCGTCATGGCGCTGCTGCTGGTCTTCGTGCTGCTGCGAGGGCCGCAGCCGCAACATGCACCAGCCTGACCATCTTGCGGCGGGGGGTGTGCCCCTCGCCGATCATTGCCAGCAGAAGCGACGTTGCGCCTCTGCATCCCCGCCCTTGCCTCCCCGCCCTTCAAACTAGTATGGAAGTTCCCAGTGTTGCATCGGAGGCAGTTGGGCGGACATGAGCGCGGAAAACGAAACCATTACATCGGCTTCGCCGGTCGCGTCGGCCCCCACCCCAAAGGGGGCCGGGCGGGCGTTGAGGGTTGATCCGCCGGTGCGATTCACGCCGGATTGGTCGTCCCTGACGGCGGGATATAGCGTGCCCGACTGGTTCCGGGACGCCAAGTTCGGGATCTGGGCGCATTGGAGCGCGCAATGCGTTCCGGAGGCCGGAGACTGGTATGCGCGCGAAATGTATATCCAGGGCAGCCGATCCTACCGGCATCACCTCGCGCATTATGGCCATCCGGCCGATATCGGCTTCATGGAAATCCAGAACCAGTGGAAGGCCGAGAACTGGGACCCGGCCCGGCTGCTGGACCTCTATGTCCGGGCCGGTGCCAAGTACTTCATGGCGCTGGCCAACCATCACGACAATCTCGACTGCTATGCTTCCCGCCACCACCCCTGGAACACCACGCGTGTCGGACCCGGCAAGGACATCGTGGGCATATGGGAAAAGCTGGCGCGGAAACGCGGCTTGCGCTTCGCCGTGTCGAACCACTCCGCCCATGCCTGGCACTGGAACCAGCCGGCCTATGGCTATGACCCCGAGGGCCCGAGGGCCGGTGAGCGCTATGACGCCTACACCCTGAGGGCAGCCGACGGACGGGGAAAATGGTGGGAGGGCCTCGACCCGCAGCAGCTCTATACCGGATGCCATATGCCCATGCCCGAGGGAATCGGGACCATCGACGAGGCCAATGCCTGGCACGAGGCCACCGACCGCCTCTGGAGCGAGGGCGTGCCGGCGGACTCGAACTTTGCACGCGACTGGCTGGCGAGGTGTCAGGACCTGACAGAGCAGTACCGGCCGGACATGGTCTATTTCGACAATTTCGACCTGCCGCTTGAACAGCACGGCCTCGATTTCACGGCCTGGTACTACAACCAGTCGATGCAGTGGCATGACGGGCGCCTCGAAGCGGTGGTTGCCGCCAAGATGACGCCGCCGCAACGCCGCATGGGCCTGGTCGACGACGTCGAGCGCGGCGGCAAGGACTATATCGAGCGCTTTCCCTGGCAGACCGACACCTGCCTGGGCAATTGGCACTATGACGCCGATCTCTATGCCAGGGACGGCTACAAATCTGCGGCCACGGTCATCCATACCCTGTGCGACGTGGTCTCCAAGAACGGCAATCTCATGCTTTCGGTGCCGATGCGCGGCGATGGCACGATTGACGACAAGGAAGAACGCATCCTCGAGGATATTGCCGGCTGGATGGCCCGGTTCGGCGAGGCGATCTATGCCACCCGCCCCTGGAAACTCTTCGGCGAGGGGCCGACACGGACGCGCGCTGGCCTGTTTTCCGAGGGCGGTCCGGCATCGCCCTTCGGGCCGCAGGATATCCGCTATGTCACGCGCGAAGGCAGGCTGCACGCGCTGGTCCTCGGATGGCCCGAGGACAATGTCGTCCGGCTGACCCGGCTGGGCAAAAGCAATCCCACGCTTTCAGGCGAGATCGAGCGCGTCACCCTGCCCGGCGATCCGACGCCCCTGCCCTTCCGCCGCACCGAAACGGCCCTCGAGGTGACGCTACCGGAGGCTGGCCGACACCCGATCGGCGTCGCCCTCATTCTTCATGGAGACGGCATCACCCCGTGATGCCGCAACTGGCGGGCCCCCGGTCAGGGGCCCGTTGGCGCCTTGAGCACGACGCCGCTCGACAGGCCGTCGATACCGGTCCGCCGACGCCAGAAGCCCCAGAGCCCGTCGGGCAGGTAGAGGGCAAAGGCGACCGCGACGAGGCCGAGGCCGGCGAGGTACCAGACGCCGAGATTGCCGAAAATTTCCTGCAGCAGGAAGAAGATCACCGCGCCGATGATGGGGCCTTCAAACGTCCTGAGCCCGCCCACCAGCACCATGAACAGCATGAAGACGGTCCATTGCACGCCGAAATTGGTGCGCGGCAGGAAGGTGATGGCGCTGGCCAGCC
>CBFGPB010000142.1:0-6621 GCA_965650545.1 uncultured Devosia sp.
TGCCCATCTTCGGCCACGCCACCTGGCACCTCTATCGCAAGCTGGTCGAGCCCATCTCGCTGATCCGAGGGCAGTGAGGCTGGCTTCCAACCAGCTGGGCAAACTGCCCATCGCCCGGTTGGATTTTCCTGGCGAACCGCCTAAGGTCCGGGTTCTTTCTTGAGCCCGGACAGCCCCGCGCCCCATGGACCAGACCCAATTCGAGGCCGAACCCGGCCCCGCATCAGCGGCGCTCACGCCGATGATGGCCCAGTATTTCGAGATCAAGGCGGTCAATCCCGGCTATCTGCTGTTCTATCGCATGGGCGATTTCTACGAGCTGTTCTTCGAGGACGCCGAGATCGCCAGCGCCGCCTTGGGCATTGTGCTGACCAAGCGCGGCAAGCATCTGGGCGAGGATATCCAGATGTGCGGCGTGCCGATCCACGCGGCAAATGACTATCTCAACAAGCTGATCAGACAGGGCCACCGGGTCGCCATCTGCGAGCAGATGGAAGACCCCGCCGAGGCCAAGAAGCGCGGCTCCAAGTCGGTGGTAAGGCGTGACGTGGTGCGCCTCGTCACCCCCGGCACCTTGACCGAGGACGATCATCTCGATGCCCGCTCGGCCAACTATCTGGCCGCCCTGGCCCTGGTGCGCCATGGCGAGACCGATTTTGCCCTGGCCTGGGCTGATATCTCGACCGGCGAGACCTTTGTCTCCGATCTTTCCGCCGAGCAGTTGGGGGACGAGCTGGCCCGCATCGCCCCGGCCGAACTGCTTCTGACCGACGCCGCCCGCGCTGCCCTGGTCGAGCGGCACCTGTTTGCCCCTGCCTGGACCAGCATAGCCACCGCGATCGGGCCCGAACTGGCCGACAGCGAACGGGCCCTGCCCGCCCTGCGGCAGGCCTTCGACACGGACACTTTCGATCCCAGCGCCCTCAGCCGCGCCGCACGCGCCGCGCTCGGGGCGCTCGTTGCCTATGTGGGGGAGAGCCAGAAGGGCCGGATTGCGCCGCTGCGCCCCCCAGTCAGCAATGCGACCGAGACGGTCATGGCCATCGATGCGGCCACGCGGTCCAGCCTTGAAATCCTGCTCACCCAACGCGGGCAGACCAGGGGATCGCTGCGCCAGTCGATCGACCTCACCGTCACCGCGCCGGGCGCCCGCCTGCTCGCCAACCGCCTCGCGGCACCCCTGCGCAACGCCCAGGCGATCAATGACCGGCTCGATGCGGTGGCGCGCCTCGTCGACGACACGCTGCTGCGCGCCCGGCTGCGCCAGGATTTGAAGAGCGCGCCGGACCTGGCCCGCGCCCTGTCCCGCCTGGCGCTCGAGCGTGGCGGCCCCCGCGACCTCGCGGCCATCGGCCGGGCGGTTTCGGCAGCGCTGGACCTGGCCGGTCACCTCGGCCGCCAGGCCGATCTGCCGCCGGTCCTGCAGCGCCTCGCCGCGACCTTGGGCGCCGCGCCGCAAATGCTGGCGCAGGACCTCCTGGCCGCCCTCGACGACGACCTGCCCCTGCTCGGCCGCGATGGCGGCTTCGTCCGTCCCGGCTATGACCCGGCGCTGGACGAGGAGCGGGCGCTGGGCCGCGAAACCCGCGCGGTGGTCGCGGCCCTCCAAGCGCGGCTGATGGACGAAACCGATGTGCGGAGCCTCAAGATCAAGCACAATGGGGTCCTCGGCTTCTTCGTCGAAGTTCCCGCCGGGCATGGGCAGAAACTGCTCGAGCCGCCGCATCGGGAGACCTTCATCCACCGACAGACGCTGGCCAATGCCATGCGCTTCACGACGACGGAACTGGCCGAACTCGAAGGCCGCATCGCCCGTGCCCAGGATGCCGCGCTGGAAATCGAGCTGGCGATCTTTGCCCGCTTGCGCTCGGCTGTGCTGGGCCTCACCGCCCCGCTCCAGACCCTTGCTGACGCTGTGGCTGAACTCGACGTCACCGCCGCTCTCGCCGAAGTGTCCGCCACCCGGGGCTACTGCCGGCCGCAGGTCGACGATAGCCTTGCTTTCGCCATTTCCGGCGGGCGTCATCCGGTCGTGGAACTGATGGTCAAGGCCGAGGGCCAGAGCTTTGTTGCCAACGACGCCGAACTCTCGGGCAGCGACGAGCGCGGGGGCGGCGCGCTGTGGCTGGTCACCGGCCCCAATATGGGCGGTAAATCCACCTTCCTGAGGCAAAACGCCCTGATTGCCATCCTGGCGCAGATCGGCTGCTTCGTTCCTGCCGACCGGGCCCATATCGGCGTCGTCGACCGGCTCTTCTCGCGCGTCGGTGCCAGCGACGACATTGCCCATGGCCGCTCGACCTTCATGGTCGAAATGGTCGAAACCGCTGCCATTCTCAATCGCGCCACCCGCCGCTCGCTGGTCGTGCTCGACGAGATCGGCCGCGGCACTGCCACTTTCGATGGCCTTTCCATCGCCTGGGCCGCCGTCGAGGCCCTGCACGAGACCACCGGCTGCCGGGCCCTGTTCGCCACCCATTTCCATGAACTGACCAGCCTCGCCAAGACGTTGAACCGGGTCAGCAATGTCACCATGAAGGTGCGCGAATGGGAGGGCGAGGTCGTCTTCCTGCACGAAGTGGGTCCGGGTGCCGCCGACCGCTCCTATGGCATCCAGGTGGCGCGGCTGGCCGGCCTGCCCGAGCCGGTGATTGCGCGCGCCAAGCAGGTGCTCGACCTGCTCGAACAGCGTTCGGCCGGCACGGCGTCTTCCAAGGAGAAGGCCAGCGTGCTAGACGATCTGCCGCTCTTTGCCCATCAGCCTGCCCCCGCCCCCAAGGGTAAGGACCCCATTTACGAAGCGCTCGATATGATGCGTCCCGACGAGATGACGCCGCGTGAGGCCATCGAGACCCTTTACCAGCTGAAGAAAATCCGTGATGACGCTCGCCGAAGCTGAGGCCAGGCCGAAAAAGGCGCAGTTTGCGCTCAAGACCGCCGACGTCCTCCTGGCCGAATTCGACGCCCTTCTGGGGGATGAGCCCGCTCGCTCGCAGACGGCCCGCGCCGCTGTCCTTGCCCATATCCGCCATACCCTGGCCGATGCGCGCAAGAGCGCCGAGGCCGAACTGCTCGCCACCGGCAAGGGCACGCGCTGCGCGCAGAACCTGTGCAACGCCCAGGATGAGATCATCACGGCGGTCCACCGCTTCGCCACCACCCGCGTCTATCCGCTCGACAATCCTTCCGGCGCCGAAACCATCGCCCTCTCGGCCGTCGGCGGCTATGGCCGCGGCACGCTGGCACCGGGCTCGGACATCGATCTCCTCTTCATCCTGCCCTACAAGCAGACCCCCTGGGGTGAGCAGGTCACCGAATATATCCTCTACATGCTCTGGGACCTGGGGCAGAAAGTCGGCCATGCCGTGCGCTCGGTGGATGAGTGTATCCGCATGGCCCGCGCCGACATGACGGTCCGCACGGCGACGCTGGAAGCGCGCTTCCTCACCGGCGACAAGGCGCTCTACGAGCAGCTGGTGCATCGGTTCGAGACCGAAATCATGCCCCGCACCGGCCCCGAATTCATCGCCGCCAAGATGGCCGAGCGGGACGAGCGCCACAAGCAGATGGGCAATACCCGCTATGTGGTCGAGCCCAATATCAAGGACGGCAAGGGTGGCCTTCGCGACCTCAATACCCTGTTCTGGATCGGCAAATATTTCTACCAGGTCCGCACCAGCAATGACCTCGTCGACAAGGGCGTGTTGAGCGCCGCCGAGAACCGGCTCTTCGCCCGCGCCGAGGATTTCCTCTGGGCCGTGCGCTGTCATCTGCATTTCATCACCGGCCGCGCCGACGAAAAGCTGACCTTCGACGTCCAGCCCGAGATCGCCCACCGCATGGGCTATGCCGAGCGCCTGGGCATGCTCGGGGTCGAGCGCTTCATGAAGCGCTATTTCCTGGTTGCCAAGGATGTGGGCGATCTGACGCGCATCATCTGCGCCGGCCTCGAATTCCACCACGCCAAGGACATGGACCTGGTCGGGCGCGTGCTGGCGCCCTTCCGCTCGGGCAAGGCCAAGATCAAGGGGGAGACCGCTTTCATCGTCGATACCGGAAGGCTCAACATTGCCGCCCCCGATGTCTTCGAGAAGGACCCGGTCAATCTTATCCGCGCCTTCATGGTGGCCGGCCGCGAGGAACTGTTGTTCCACCCCGACGCCATCAAGGTGATCCGCGACAGCCTCCGCCTGATCGACAACCGCTTGCGCAACGACCCCAAGGCCAATGCGCATTTCCTCACCATCCTGACCAGTCCGCTCTATGTCGAGCGCATCCTGCGGCAGATGAACGAGAGCGGCGTCCTGGGCAAGTTCGTGCCCGATTTCGGCAAGATCGTCGCGCTGATGCAGTTCAACATGTACCACCACTATACGGTGGACGAGCACCTGATCCGCTCGGTCGGTGTCATGGCCGAGATTGCCAATGGCGGCCTCCGGAACGAGCTGCCGCTGACCCATGAACTGCTGCCCCAGCTCAATGACACGCGCCTGCTCTATGTCGCGCTCTTTCTCCACGATATCGCCAAGGGCCGCCCCGAGGATCATTCCATCGCCGGCGCGCGCATCGCGCGAAAACTCTGCCCGCGCTTCGGCCTCACCGAGGCCGAGACCGACACCGTTGCCTGGTTGATCGAATATCACCTGCTCATGAGCGAGATCGCTCAGGCGCGCGATATCCAGGACCCGGAAACCGCCAAGGCATTCGCTGACGTCGTACAGTCGCCGCAGCGCCTGGCGCTGCTGATGATTCTCACCGCCTGCGATATCCGCGCTGTGGGCCCAGGCACCTGGACCGGCTGGAAAGGCTCGCTCTTGCGCGCCCTCTACTATGCCACCGAGCCGATGCTGTCGGGCGGACATAGCCAGGTCAGCCAGTCCGATCGCGTCAATGCCGCCCGCCAGGCGCTGGCGGCAGCCCTCTCCAATTGGGCCCCGGCCGATGTGGAAGCCTATTCGGCCCGCCACTATGACCACTACTGGCTGCGGGCCGAGCCGGAATTGCAGGTCGAGCATGCGAAAATGATCCGCAATGCCGACACGACCGACCAGCCCTTTGCCGGCTCCATCAAGGTCAAGGCGTTTGAAGGCATTACCGAGGTCAGCTTCTATACGCCCGACCACCCGCGCCTGCTCTCGCTCATCGCCGGCGCCTGCACCATGCAGGATGCGTCCATCATCGGGGCGCAGATCTTTTCGACCCGCGACGGCCGCGCCATCGACACTTTCCGTCTCAAACGTGCCTTCACCTCGGATGAGGATGAAAAGGTCCGCGCCACGCGCATCGTCGATACGGTCAAGCAGCTCCTCCAGGGCAAGCGCCAGGTGCTGATCGATCTGGGCAAGGAATCGCGCCACAACAAGCGCCTGCGGCCCTTCAGCCTGCCCGCACAGGTCTCGGTCAGTAACGCCATCTCGGAAAAGTTCACCGTCATCGAGGTCTCGGGCCTCGACCGCATCGGCCTACTCTATGCGCTGACCCGCGAAATTTCCGACCTCTCGCTCACCATCGGCTCCGCCCATATCGGCACCTATGGTGAGAAGGCCGTTGACGTCTTCTACGTGACCGACCTCACCGGCCAGAAAATCCACGTCAAGGCGCGCCAGAAGAAGATTCACGACGCGCTCATGGGCGTGTTCCAGCGGCCCACCGAAGACAAGAAGGTGGTCAATGGGTGAGACCCTTCTTTTCCTCTCCCCCTCGGGGAGAGGTGGCTCGACCGTAGGTCGGGTCGGTGAGGGGCTACCATCCACGGCGCTGAGCCTTAGTCTGGCATCCCCCTCATCCGGCGCTGGGCGCCATCTTCTCCCCGATGGGGAGAAGATAAGGTGAGCCTCTTCCGCAATTTCGTTTCGGTCGGCTCGCTGACCCTGCTCAGCCGCCTCGCCGGTTTTGTCCGCGATGCTTTGATGGCCGCTGTCCTTGGCACAGGCCCGGCGGCCGACGCCTTCTTTGCCGCCTTCCGCTTTCCTAATCTCTTCCGGCGCCTCTTTGCCGAGGGCGCCTTCAACACCGCCTTTGTACCCATGTTCTCGGGCGCGCTGGAGCGTGACGGGGAAGATGGAGCAAAACTGCTCGCCGCGCGGATCATGAGCTGGCTGGTGGTCATGCTGGTGATCGTCACCGTGCTGGCCGAAATCTTCATGCCGCAGATCATGCTGGCCTTCGTGCCTGGCTTTGTCGACGACAGGGAGAAATTCGACCTCACCGTGCTGCTGACGCGGATCATGTTCCCGTACTTGGCCTGCATGTCGCTGATGGCGGCCTATGGCGCCATCCTCAATACGCTTGGAAGGTTCTTTGCCGCCGCTTTCGCCCCGGTCCTGCTCAACCTTGTCAACATCGCCATGCTGGTGCCGCTGGCTACCATCTGGGTGCAGGATCCGGCCTCGGCCACGATCTGGGTGGCCATTGCCACCATGGGCGGCGGCATTGCCCAATTGCTGCTGGTCTGGGCGGCCATCGAACGCTCCGGTTTCCGCCCGTCCTTCCGCCTGCCGCGTTTCGATGCGGAAGTGCGGCGGTTCTGGGTGCTGGCGGTGCCGGCCATTCTCGCGGGCGGCATTACCCAGATCAATATTTTCGTCGGCACCATCATCGCCTCGGGCGCCGACAATGCCA
>CBFGPB010000143.1:0-6546 GCA_965650545.1 uncultured Devosia sp.
ATCGACGCCCTGGAAAACGGGGTCAGCGATGTCGAGAACGGGGCCGGCCGCTTCCCGCAGGTTGCGGGCCTCAAGTACACGGCTGACCTGACCAAGCCTGCCGGTGAGCGCATCAGTGAGGTATTGGTCGGATCGGGCGACAGCTTCGCTCCGATCGACGAAGAGGCCACCTACACCATCGTCACCAACAACTACATGCGTGGTGGCGGCGACGGCTATGGCACCTTTGCCGAAGGCGACAATCCCTATGACTTCGGACCGCCACTGGAACAGGTTCTGGCCGACTACATCGCCGAACTGGGTGGCGAATACACGCCCTACACCGATGGTCGCATCACCATCATCAAGTAGGTCTCGGCCATCCCACTGAGACGAAGGGCGCCCACTGGGCGCCCTTTTTGCTGGTCTTCACTTGGTTAGGCCCGGCGGGCCAATTGCCCCCAGGCCAACAGGATGATGACCGCGCCAACGATGCCGCTCAGCAGGCCCACGCCGCTGTCGACGTCACCCGGCGAAATCTGCTGCCAGAGCCAGGTTGCCAGCACCGAACCGACAATGCCCAGCACCGTGGTGAGGATGAATCCCGAGGGCTTGTTATTGCCCGGCGTGATCCATTTCGCGATCAGTCCGGCCAGAAACCCGATGATGATGGCCCAGATAATGCCCATGCAGTCCTCCATTCACTGACATGGAAAATCGGTACTGGCTCAAGAGGTTGCAAGGTGCGGGTAAAACTTGATCGCCTGTTGTGATCGATTTTCCCGCAACCATCGGGGGTGGGTGTCGTTGTGGGGCTGTTCAAGTGGGGGGCACATCCCACAAGAGGAGTTTGTCATGAAGAAAACCATTATTGCCGCCTCGATTGCCGCACTGTTTGCCTCGACTGCCATGCCCGCTATTGCCGGCGGCACCGCGCTCGATCTGAATGCAGGCACAAACCTTTCGCTCGAAAGCGACCTGCTGACCGCCCAGACCGATGTGGGCGTGGACGCAGGGGTGGACGGCACCCTCGACGCCTCGGAAGAGGGCGTTGCGGTTGACGCTGGTGCCAATGTTGACGCGAATGCGAATGCCAGTGCCAACGCCGCCGGTGACGCTGCCGACAACACTTACGGGTCGGTCATCGCCTCACTCAACAGCGACACCGCCGTGGACCTGTCGGTAGTCACCGAGGAAGCCGATATCACGGTGATTGCCCTGTCTTCCCTTAAGGGCAATGCAGACACTGAGAGCGCTGCGCTCGATACCGCCCTGTCCGCCGACGCGGAAGCGCATGCGGCTCTGCACGATCAGGTGGAAGCCAACGCCGCAATCAAGGCAAAGCTGGAAGCCGAAGGCTTCGTGGTCGAGGACGTGGTCAGCATCAAGTCCAAGGCTGATGGCTCGATCATCGTCTATGTCGATGACCGCGCCTGATAAGGCGAGCCATGCAGAAAGGCCCCGGCATTGCCGGGGCCTTTGGTGTTTCCACTGGGGCTAGAGCTTGTGCTCCATCCTGTCTCGATCAGTGACCGTGGCCAAGTCGAGAACCTTCTGGATGTTGGTGGCGTGGCGGAAGCTCGGTTCCAGATTCTGCCCATTGCGGCAGGCCTCGACGAACCGCATGTAATTGGTCGGCACCGGCTCAACCTCGACCTCCGTCCAGGTGCCCGTTTCGGCATCCGCCCCAAGGCAAGTGAAGAGCTTGGACCAGTCGTGGCGATGCTGGACCTCGACCGACCCTTTCTCGCCATACACGCGCAGACGCAATTCGTTGAAATGCCCGGTTGCCCAGCGAGAGGCATGAACCACGCCAAGCGCACCGTTTTCGAGCTGCGCCGTCATGGCAAAGCTGTCATTGGCATCCAGGTCATACTCACCGATCTTGTTGCCCGGTGCCTTGTCGAACGTCTCCAGGCGGCAGAAGACCTTCGAAAAGTCGCTGCCCGCGCCATAGGCGGCGAAGTCCAGGATATGGACGCCGATATCGCCCAGCACGCCGTTTGAGCCGTGCTTCTTGCTGAGGCGCCAAAGCCACTGGCTCTCCGTGCGCCAGTCACCCCAGGCCTTGCTGACCAGCCAGCTCTGCAGGTAGCTCGCTTCGAAATGCTTGACCGTGCCAACCTGGCCGGACTGGACGATCTCGCGGGCCTTCTGCAGCTGTGCCACATTGCGATAGGTGAGGTTGACCATGTTGATGAGACCCAGGCGCTCGGCAGTCTCGGTCATTTCCATGGCGCGCGCGTGGTCGGTCGCGAGAGGCTTTTCGCAGAACACATGCTTTCCCGCCGCCAACGCTGCCATTGTGGTGGGGTAGTGGACGCTGTCTGGCGTCACATTGGCCACCGCGTCAAACTGGCCCCAGGCAATGGCCGCGTCGAGCGACCCGAAACCGCGCTCGATATTGTGCGCGGAACAGAACGCCTCGACCCGGGCGGGATCGACGTCGACGCCACCCACAAGGGTCACGCCCTCAATAGCTGCAAAGTGCTTGGCATGCGTATTGGCCATGCCGCCGGTACCCAGAATGAGGATACGCATTTCTTGAAGTTCCTTGGCCGCCATTGCGGCCTTTACAGTTTCGGTTGACCGCAGGACAGGGGCCGTCCTCGGGTATGATCCGGCGCCACGGCAAGTGGCCGTGACGCCGGAAAGGTGCGTGGCTTACTTCTTGACTTCGCCAGCGTGATCGGCGGCCGAAAGCTTGGCCCCACGCTCTTCGATCTTCTCGATGGCCTCGCCGACTGGCGTGTTGGGCGCCTTCATCAGGTGCGCGTGCCGGTCGCCCTGATAGGCCCAGTTGACTGCATTGCGCAGGACCTGGCCGACATTGGCGTCGTGATAGGTCGGATAGGTTTCGTGACCCGGGCGGAAGTAGAAGATGTTGCCGGCGCCACGACGATAGGTCAGGCCCGAACGGAAAACCTCGCCACCCTGGAACCAGGAGACGAACACGGTCTCGAGCGGCTCGGGCACGGTGAAGGGCTCGCCGTACATTTCTTCATATTCAAGCTCGAAATAGGCCGGGAGACCCTTGGCAATCGGATGGCCGGGATTGACCACCCACAGGCGCTCGCGCTCGCCCGCTTCGCGCCAGTGCAGGTTGGCCGGCGAACCCATCAGGCCCTTGAAGACTTTCGAGTGGTGGCCCGAATGGAGCACGATCAGGCCCATGCCCTGCCAGACATGTTCCATGACGCGCTTGACGACCACATCATCGACCTTGTCGTGCGCCGCGTGGCCCCACCAGACCAGCACATCCGTTTCGCTCAAAGCAGCTTCCGTGCAGCCATGCTCCGGTTCCTGCAAAGTCGTGGTCTTGACCGAGATATTGGCATCCTGCCTCAGCAAGGCGGCAATCTGGTTGTGCATCCCGTTGGGATAGTTCTCGGCCACGACCTTGTTCTTCTGTTCGTGGACATTCTCGCCCCAAACAAGTGTTCGGATCGGCATGATGGTCTCCTGGTAATCGGATCCGGCTGGGAGGCACCGGACGAATTGTGGTTTCTGCGTCATCCCTGTGAAACCGGGAACCTCCGTCTATTCAACTGAGGTTCCCGGTGGAGGGAAGAGACTGGTTGAAGCGGTGACGCCTTGGGGCCTCACCGTTGGGAGTTGCGTCAGCGGATCGGCTTGCCGCTGGCATCGAAGCGGTGGATTTTGTCGTCCATGGGCGAAACGCGCAGCTTGGTGCCGCTATGGTAGCTGGCGGCCCCTTCAAGGCGCACCACTACCGGCTCTTCCTGACCCATCTCGAGATAGACGTAGGCGTCCGCACCCAGGTTCTCGGTGTGGATCACCTCGCCCTCCCAGATGCCATCGGACTTGATGAGCATGTGCTCTCCGCGAATGCCCAGCGTGGTGCAATTGAACGCCGCCGCCTTCTCGCCGGTAATGAAGTTCATCTTGGGCGAACCAATGAAGCCGGCAACGAAAATGCTGTCGGGCTTTTCGTAGAGCTCCATAGGCGTGCCCACCTGCTCGACCAGACCGTCGCGCAGCACGCAGATGCGGTCGGCCAGTGTCATGGCTTCCACCTGGTCATGCGTCACATAGATCATGGTGACGTCGTGCATGCCCTCATGGAGCTTGGCGATCTCGATGCGGGTCGCGACGCGCAGCGCGGCATCGAGATTGGAGAGCGGCTCGTCGAAGAGGAAGACTTTCGGATCGCGGGTGATGGCGCGACCAATGGCGACACGCTGCCGCTGGCCACCGGAGAGCTGCTTGGGCAGGCGATCCAGGTACTGCCGGATCTGCAGCATATCGGCTGCCTTCTCGACACGCTGGCGGATCTCGTCCTTGCTGTGTCCCTTTTCGAGCTTGAGGCCGAAAGCCATGTTCTCGTAGACGGTCATATGCGGGTAGAGCGCATAGGACTGGAACACCATGGCAATGCCGCGCTTTGACGGGGTCAAGGCATTGACCACCTTCCCGTCGAACAGCATTTCCCCCGAGGTAATGTCTTCAAGGCCAGAGATCAGGCGCAGGAGCGTGGACTTGCCGCAGCCCGATGGGCCGACAAAGACCATGAACTCACCCTTGCGGACTTCCAGGTCGACGCCCTTGATGACGTTTACGGCGCCGAAGGACTTGCGGATATTGCGAAGTTCGATTGCTGCCATTTGGCGTTACTCCTTTAGCCCTTCACACCGCCGGCCGTGAGGCCGGAAACGATCTTGCGCTGGAAGATGAGCACCAGTGCCACCAGTGGCACGGTCACGATGACCGAGGCAGCCATGATGATGCCCCAGGGAATTTCATATTGCGATCCGCCCGAAAGCAGCGCGATGGCTACTGGCACGGTGCGGGTTTCGTTGGAGACCGTGAAGGTCAGCGCGAACAGGAACTCGTTCCAGGCCGCGATGAAGGCCAATAGGCCGGTGGTCACCAGAGCCGGCCACATCAGTGGCATGAAGACCTGCGTAATGATGACCCAAGGCGTCGCTCCATCGACAATGGCCGCCTCTTCGATCTCGATGGGCAGGTCGCGCATGAAGGTGGTCAAGACCCATACGGTGAACGGCAGGGTGAAGATCGTATAGGCGAAGATCAGTGCCCATGGCGTATTGTAGATACCGAGGAAACGGATCACCTCGAACAGACCCGCCAGCACCGCGATCTGCGGGAACATCGAAACGGCCAGGATCGTCATCAGCAGCAATCCCCTGCCCCGGAAGCGCACGCGGCTCAAGGCAAAGGACGCCGTGATGGCCAGGAACAGCGCCAGGATCACCGTCAGCGATGCCACGAAAATCGAGTTCAAAAGGTTGCGCGGGAAGGCGCCCTGGCTGAACACCTGCCGGAAATTGTCGAGGCTGAAGGAGGTCGGCCAATAGGTGACACGGAACAGGTCAGTGCCCGATTTCAAGCTGGTCAGGATCGCGTAGTAGAACGGAAAGACCGACACCACGACGATAAAGATCACCAGCGCGTAGAAGAGCACCGACTTGGTCAGCTTCCAGTAGTCCAGAGTCGCGCCCATCAGCGGTCTCCCCCTTCGAAATTGACCTTACCCAGCCAGATATAGAGGATGGTGAAGATCGCGATCATCAGGAACAGCAGGGTCGACTGTGTCGAACCCTCGGCGAAATTGTTGAACTGGAACAGGTTCTCCTGCGCCAGAACCGACATGGTCTTGGTGGAGGAGGAGTTGGGCGTCAGCACGTAGATGAGATCGAAAATGCGCAGCGCGTCCAGCACGCGGAAGATGATTGCGACCATCAGCGCCGGACGCACCAGCGGCAGGGTAATCTTGAAGAACTGCTTGACCGGGTGAATGCCGTCGATCTCGGCCGCCTCATAGATGTCCTTGGGAATCATCTGCAGGCCAGCGAGGATCAGCAGCGCCATGAAGGGTGTCGTCTTCCAGATGTCGACGATCAGGACGGCCGTCATGGCCGTGTCGGCAGAGGCGGTCCAGGCCACGGGAGCGGACAGAAGCCCCAGTTTCATGCCCAGGTCATTGATGATGCCAAACTGGTCGTTGAGCATCCAGCTCCACATGCGGGCGGACACGATGGTCGGGATGGCCCAGGGGATCAAAATGGCGGCACGGACAATGCCGCGACCCTTGAACTCGGCATTGAGCACGAGCGCCACGATCATGCCGAGCACGGTCTCCCACAGGACAGACCAGAAGGCGAAGCGGACGGTGTTCCAAACCGCATTCCACCAGCCGGGATCGGCCAGCACGCCGCGATAGCGTACGGTGCCGCTCTCCAGCACTTGCCAGCGCAGGTAGTTGCCGAAGCCGACCCACTCGGCGCCGTAGAGGTCATTGAGGGTGACGTCGGTAAAGGAGAACCAGATCGAGCGCAGTAGTGGCCACCCGGCCACGACGGCGAGCGCGATCAGCATGGGGACGAGGAACCAGCGCGCCGCTCGCACACGTTGCTGCAATAGTTCCGATTTGATCCTCGGTGTCGCGGGTTGAACCACAGACGCCATTGCGTCGGTTGCCATGCTCGCCTCCTCCCTGTTTTGTATTCAGTATTGCGCGAAGTGGGCGGCCCGGAAACCCCCGCCGCCCACACACAAGCCCGCCGGGCGGACATAACAGGCCTC
>CBFGPB010000144.1:0-6545 GCA_965650545.1 uncultured Devosia sp.
GATCTCGACAGCGAAACCGAACCGGCCAACCGGCGCGCCTTTTCGCTTCTGCAAAGGGCCCTGGAGAGCGAGCCCGACAATGCTCCGATCCTCTGCCATGCTGCATGGGCCCTAGAACACCGGCACACCATGGGCTGGGAGCCGCTGGCGGAAGACGATGTCGAAAAGTGCCTGCTCTACACAAGGCGTTGCCTGCAGCACGCCCGGGACAATGCCCGGCTGGCGGCACAATGTGCCATCTGCCTCATGCAGGTGGGGCGAGACTATGCCGCGGCCATTGCCGTTGCACGGGAGGCGGCGCGTGCCAACCCCATTGATCCTTTCGTGATCGCCGTAGCCGGTGTCATCGCTCTTCACTGTGGCTCGCTGGAAGAGGCGGAAGCGCATCTGCGGCGCGTCCTCGCCATCGCCCCGCTCGATCCCGACACGCGCTTCGCGCTGTGCGGCCTCGCCATGATCGCAGTGATCAGGGGCGAATACGAGCAGGCCCTGGCACTGGCGGGCCATGGGCTGGCGGTCAATGCTCACTTCGACGCCACACACTGGATGCTGGTAGCCGCCAATGCGCATCTGGGCCGTCGCGAGGAAGCACGCAAGCGTCTGTCCGAACTGCTCCGCCTTTCGCCAGGTGCATCCATCAGCAAGATCAGGGCCGGACAACCCGACATGATCCCCAGCCGCATCCAACCAGTCTTGGAGGGTCTCCGGATGGCGGGGATGCCGGCGTAGATGTTTGGAACATTTTGGAGCCGCTTTGGGACCGCGCCGACGGCATCGGACATCATGCCTGCACCTCGAACGGAAGGAGCAGGCCATGACTTTTTTCGATGCCAGCCAGGGCAATCATCAACCCGCCGATTGGTCACCCGACCAGGACGCCATGGTGGCGGCCCCGGACAATCACGACGTGCTCTACGAGGACGAGCACATTCGCGTCCTGTCGGTGACCCTGAGGCCCGGAACACCCGAGCCGCTGCACCATCACCGCTACCCATCCATCTTCGTCATCGACCGGCTGGTGCCGCTGCGGGACTTCGACGCGGCCGGCAATGAGGTGGCACTGCCCATCCCCAAGACTTTCGACTTGCCGCTGGTGCTGCAGATGCCGCCGCAGGACCTGCATTCCGTTCTCAATGTCGGAGACAGCCTGTTCCACGGCACGCGGGTGGAGTTCAAGACTGGATTCCCGAAATGAAGCTGATCTCCGCCCAGTTCTACGCCAAGCCAGGCCTGCGCCAGACACTGCTGGACGCCGCGCGTCACCACCAGGTCGAAACGCGGAAGGAGGAAGGCTGCCTCTTCTTTCACCTTGTTCCCATGCCGGACAACCCGGATGGCCTGATCCTCTCGGAAGGGTTTGTCAGCGAGGAAGCGCATCAACAACATGCCGACACGGACAGGATGCGTGCCTTGCTGGCGCAATGGCCCACCCTGCTCGCCCGCGTCGACTACTACACGCTGACCGGCGAAGGCGTCGTCGAACACGAAACCTTCTAGCCGCAAACAAAAAGCCCGCATCACTGCGGGCTTTTTCAATTCCGTTTGGCACTTTGGCCTATTCGTCGCGATAGACCTTTTCGCGGCGCTCATGCAGTTCCTGGGCTTCCAGGCTCAGCGTTGCCGTCGGGCGGGCATCAAGCCGCGCCAGGCCGATCGGATCGCCCGTCTCCTCGCAATAGCCATAAGTCCCGTCGTCGATCCGCTTGAGCGCTGCATCGATCTTGGAAATCAGCTTGCGCTGGCGATCGCGGGTCCGAAGCTCAAGCGATCGATCGCTTTCCGAGCTGGCACGATCAGCCATATCCGGGTGGTTCTGGCTTTCTTCCTGGAGGTTTTCGAGAGTCAGGCGGCTTTCGCGCAAGATCTCGTCCTTCCAGGCGTTCAGCTTGTTCCTGAAGTATTCCCGCTGCCGCGGGTTCATGAACGGCTCGTCCTCGCTGGGTCGATAATCCGTAAGTTCAACCGAAGACATCAGCAGACTCAACTCCAATGCGCCCTTGGCGGCCTATATATGCGCCTCGCCCGCCCCCGGCAAGCACACAAGTTACGTCTCGTTAACGCAAGAAATCGCGCCGCGTCAGGCCCATAGCGCAGAACTGGCAACATCCTGATGACAAAAGGACAATTTACCGCAAGTCAAAGCTGGGGATATCGCCCAAGTTTCGCCAGCTCGACCCGGACGCGCAGTTCGATATCGTCGATGAGGGCATCCAGCTCCGGCTCGACCCTTTCGCGCAGGGCGCTCAACTGTGTCACCATGGCATCGAGGCGCTGCGGCGTCGTGCGACCGATGAGGAGATCCGCCTTCATCGCGTCGAGCAGATCGAGCAGGTTCGCGCCGCGCTTGACCGCTCTGCGCCGGCCTTCTGTGAAGTCGCCCACCGCCTGCAGGGCCAGAATGGCATCCAGACCCGCAGCCGGTGCAACAGGAGCGGCTGTACTCACCCGCGCCGCGCCGTGCTCACCCACAGGCACAAAGGCGGGACCGCTGCCGGCCTTGCCGGTGGCGCTCCTGCCAGCGACGCCGCTGGTTCGATTGGTGGCATCTATGCGCAAAGGGACTGACTCACCTGCTGCTGCGTTAGCGGCAAAATCTGCCCACCGGAGTTAACAAGGCCTTAACATGCCCGGCAAGAATTGCAGGGCGAAGACAATCCACACGTTTCCGTCGCCAGCACAATCGGAAATAAGTACGCGAAATCAATATACTAGTTGAAACCGAGGCACTTGGCACGCTTCTGGCATTGATCCCTGCGAGAGCCGCACCATGGGGATGGGGCGGCATCATTCGGGGAATAAAATGCCGAACCGCCTGCTTCGCACCATAGCCGCCACTATCCTGAGCGCCGCGCTGATCGCGACACCGCTCACCCCGATCCAGGCTGCGCCCGCGCGCATCAAGGATATCGTGGACATGGAGGGCATCCGGGAAAACCAGCTGGTCGGCTATGGCCTCGTGGTTGGCCTCAATGGCACCGGCGACAGTCTTAACAATTCGCCCTTCACCAAGCAGTCCCTGCAATCGATGCTCGAGCGCCTGGGCGTAAACACCCAGGGCGAGAATGTTCGCACGGCCAATGTCGCCGCAGTCATGGTGACGGCCAACCTGCCGCCATTCGCCACCCAGGGCTCGCGCATGGATGTGTCCGTGGCCGCGCTGGGTGATGCCGACAGCCTGCAGGGCGGCACGCTGCTGGTGACACCCCTGCTCGGCGCCGATGGCGAAGTCTATGCCATCGCCCAGGGCGCGGTGCTGATCAACGGCTTCAGCGCCGAGGGGGAAGCCGCCAGCGTCGTATCGGGCGTTCCTACCACCGGACGCATTTCCTCTGGCGCACTGATCGAGCGCGAGATCGATTTTCACCTCGGCTCCCAGCATTCGCTGCGCCTCGCCCTGCGCAACCCCGACCTGACAACTGCCCGCCGCATCGCCCTGGCCGTCAATGACTTCATCGGCGCGCCCACCGCCGTGCCGGAAGACCCGGCCACGGTGCGCCTCACCCTGCCCCCGAACTTCAACGGCAACATTGTCGACCTTCTCACTGATATCGAACAGCTCATCGTCCAGACCGACCAGCCGGCCAAGATCGTCATCGACGAAAATTCCGGGATCATCGTCATGGGCAAGGATGTGCGCGTATCGAGCGTGGCCGTTGCGCAGTCGAACCTGACGGTCACCATCGCCGAAAACCCCGAAGTGGTTCAGCCCAATCCGCTGAGCCTGGGACAGACTGCGGTGGAGGCCAATACCAATCTCAACGTCAACCAGTCCGATACCGCCCTGCAGGTGGTCGAAGAGTCGGTAACGCTGCAGCAGCTTGTGGATGGGCTCAACGCGCTGGGCATCTCGCCGCGCGATCTCATCGCCATCCTCCAGGCCATCAAGGCCACCGGCGCCCTGCAGGCCGAGATCGAGGTGCTGTGATGGTTGCGATCAACCCCGCCAATTCCGGCCTGACCCCCCGCCAGCTACAGACGATCCGCAGCCAGGCCGAGGAACTCGAAGGCGTGTTTCTTAACATGCTGACCAAGGAAATGTTCGCCTCGATCAAGGGCGACGAGAATTTCGGCGGCGGCTTCGGCGAGGAGACATGGCGCTCCATGCAGGCCGAACAGCTCGCCAATACCATGGCGCAAGGTGGCGGCATCGGCCTCGCCGATGAGCTTATGGGGCAGATGATTGCCCTGCAGGAAGCCGCCAATGCCAGCCGTGGCCTCACCCAATCCAATATTGTCGCCAGTTCCGGAGCATACGGAAAATGACCGCTGCCGCCCGTCTCGCCGCCCTCGACGCCCTTCCCGGTGCAGAACTCTGCGCCCATGCCGAGCAGGCACTGACCGCCCTGGTCGACGTGATGAATCAGGAAACTACTCTGCTGCGCGCCGGGCATATGCGTCAGGCCGGCCAGCTGACGCCGGACAAGACGCGGCTGGCGCAGGACTATGTGACCTTCGCCCGCGCCATCCAGCGCCAGAGCGCACGTCTGACCACCGAGGCCCCGGCGGCACTCGAGCGCCTGCGTGCGGGCCACGAAAGCCTTGCCACCCAGATGGCGGAAAACCTGCGGGTGCTGGCCACGGCCAAGACCGTGACCGAAGATGTGCTCACCGACGTTGCGCGGATGGTCGGACAACAGAACCGCGCCAAGACATATGGCACGGCTGGCACGATCACCTCTGACGCCAATTCCTCGGCCAAGGGCATCGCCATAAACCGCGCCCTGTAATCGCAGGCATTTGCATCAAATGCGCAACACAAAGGTTACATGAGGATAAGGGGCGCAGCTTAGGGTTTCCGCGAATAGGTGCATTCGGGGGAAAGGTAATGGTTGCAAACCTCGCCATCGAGCCCGTTTCTCCGGGCTCCGCAAATCTGATGGAATTCCGCTATCGCCCGGCCATGGGCGAACGCACTGTGTTGCAGGACAGCACGCAGAAGGCGCCCACCAGCGCCCGGGCCGGGGATCGCGGGCAGAGCCTTCCCGGCGAGCGGCAACCCGCCAATGATGACCAGCCCGTCGAGCCGGAGCGCAACCGCGCCGCCGACTTCGCCGCTGCGGTCATTGCCGGCGCCCTGCCCCCGACACCGCAATCCATGGAGGAATTGCTCCGCCGCATCGGCTCGGCAGAGATCCCCCAGGAATCCCAGGCCAGGCTCAAGGACCTTCTGGCTTAAGTTAACGCTTTCCTAGACTCCTCCCAGGACGACGACAGCAAAAAGCCCCGGTTTCCGGGGCTTTTTCTATTCCCGACAGATAAATTCGTGGCCAGTATTTGCCCAAAGTTTCGGCATCCACTTAACCCTTCCTTATAGCCTGCCGTTAGAGGATCGGCCTGCCTCAGGAGAGGCGTCTTAGTATGCGTAATCCTAGAAAAGGACCCTGCCAAAATGGCCGATATCTCTCTTTCGAAAGCCGTCCGCTCGAACCTGCTGTCCCTCAAGGGCACGGCCGACATGATGGCCTCCACCCAGAACCGCCTCGCCACTGGTAACAAGGTGAACTCGGCTCTGGACAATCCCTCCAGCTGGTTCACTGCCAAGGGCCTCACCAACCGCGCAAGCGACCTGGGTGCCCTGCTCGACTCCATGGCCAACGGCGTCAAGACCCTTGAAGCCGCTGACAATGGCCTCTCGGCCATGACCAAGACCCTGGAATCGATGCAGTCGACCCTGCGTCAGGCCCGTCAGGACAAGTCCTTCCAGACCGCTTCCTACACCCTGACCGATACCGATGTGACGACCGGCGTGACCTCCGATGCCCTGGCAGAAGCCAAGGTCCTGACGGTTTCCGGCGGTGCCTTCGCCGAAGGCGCTGAAGCCAGCATCGGCCTGATCGGCGGCGCCACTGCCACCACCGAACTCGGTGCGGCTGCTGCCACCTACGACATGGACGAAGCCGGTGACGGCCTCGACTTTACCATTGCCCTCAACGGTGGCGCTGCCACTGCCGTGACCGTCCGCGGTTCGGCCGGTGCTGACACCATCACCGTCGACGCTGGTGCAACCTCGTTCACCATGGACGTCGCCAATGGCGCTGCCGTGACCCGTGACGAACTCATCGAAGCCCTCAACGGCGGCTTCGCTGCCGTGGACATGGACGTGACCGTCGCCAACGATGGCGGCAACCTGACCTTCACCGGCCCGGCTGCCACCAGCTACGAAGACGCTTCCGTCGCCATTGCCGGCGGCGCGATCGCCAACGGCGGTGCCGGTACCGCCCTGACCCTGGCTGACTTTGGTTTCTCGGCAGCCACGCCGACCCAGACCACCACCAAGGAGTACGAAGCCAAGACCGTCGACCAGCTGGTGTCCGAGATCAACTCCTCGACCAGCGACTTCTACGGCAAGGTTCGTGCCTCGAACGACAATGGCAAGCTCCGCCTGGAAAACCAGTCGACCCAGGAACTCACCGTTGACGGTGTGACCTCGGCCGGCGCCATCAACGGCACCACCACCGGTGCCGGTGAAATCCTCGGCAACTCGGTTCGCGCCGGTCTGGCTGATCAGTTCAACGAACTGCGCGACCAGCTCGACAAGCTCGCCG
>CBFGPB010000145.1:0-6538 GCA_965650545.1 uncultured Devosia sp.
GAAGACGTTTGACTCCAGTTTCCAGCGCCAGGGCTGAAGGGTATCGCCAAAATAGCCGGCGGTCAGCGGACCGCCGAATACGAAAACACTCTCGTCCGGAAGGGACTGCGCCTGGGTGGGTGCTGCAAGGCAAAACCATGCCGCTCCGAGCGCAGCCAGCGCGCGGGCAGAAATAACCATATGCGATCACTCTAAATTTTGGTGCTCAATGAGCACCCTAGGGGGCCGGTTCCCCGAAGGCTGATCACAATTTCCGTTTGGCGATCACATTTTGCCTTTGGATCGTCTTATCGGCCGGAACGGTGCTGCCGCCGTCGCCGTTAATCCATCGATGAGATGGAGGACGACCATGGATGCGATTCCGATCACTGTTCACGAGGGCATGACCGTCCTCGATAGCGCCATGAATGCCATCGGCACGGTTGAGTCGTTTCGGAGCACCGACGAGGCCCCCGACCGGCCGGATGTCGATGCAGCCGGCGTAAGCCCGATCCTTGAGGAGGAGCGCAATACGATGTCGGCGCTGCTGGAGGATCTGTTTCACCCCGATGACGGGCTGCCGCGCGAACTGCAGGAAAAGGCTCTGCGGGAAGGCTTTGTGCGGCTCGATGCCGACGGCCTGTTTGCGGCCGATCGCTATATTTTCCCCGAGGATATCGATCGGGTGGAGGGCGACAGTCTCGTGCTGGCGGTGCGGCGGGACGACCTCCTCAAGGCATGAGGCGCGGGTCGGTCAGCTTCGTTCGGTCTATGGTTACCGAAAGAAAAACATTGCGATTCAACGGGCGAAAACGCGTTTAACCACATGGGTTTACCAAGCCGGCACGTGCTGACCCTGGCATAGGTAATTGTTCGGATTTCCGATCCGGCCGCTCGCCCGATCATCCTTCCACGGTGGCAAGAGCCATCGCCTTCTTGGGAGATGATCATGTTGTACAAGCGTATGATTGCGGCCGTCATGGTGTCGGTCGTTCTGTTGCCCGCAATGGCTTCGGCCAATGGTCTGCTCGGGGGTGTCCTGGGCGGCGACGAGGGGTCAGGCGAGGGCAGTCTGCTCGGTATTGTCGGGGGTTCGGACAGCGGCGCCCTGGTGACGCTGGATTCGGGCAATGCCGGCACGTCGGGTCTCGTCAATGTCGGCATCGGCGGCAGCGAAGGCCTGGTGACGGCCAATGTCGGCGCCAACGACCCGGTGGTGGGCGCTCAGGTCCTGGGACCGCAGGGCATTGTCGATGTCGACCTCGACCTGGGCGACGTTGGCGCCAATGTCAATGTCGGCGGCCCCAATCTCATCGATGTCGATATCGACCTGCCCAATGGCGGCGGCGGGGGCAGTGGCGGCAACGGCGGCGGTGGTGGCAATGGCGGGAACGGCGGGAACGGATCTGGCGGCAATGGCAATGCCGGGTCCAATGGGAATAGCGGCTCCAACGGCAATAGTGGATCCGATGGCCGGTCCATCTTCTCGTCGGGCTTGTCCAGCGGCCCGGCGATGGCGGCCTGCCAAGGCTATAACACCAACCAGCTGCTGGCCCTGTTCAACAAGAGCACCATCCAGGGCTGGAACCGCGCCAGCGGCATCCAGCTCATCCCGATCCGCGTCTGCGCCGATCTGCGCCGTCAGATCGCCAACTGGCTGGCCGGCAATGGCGACTATCACCGCCTCCTGGGCGCGGTCGCCCAGGACCCGCTGATCAACGCTGCCCTCAGCCGCACCCAGTACCGGCCGGGCCATGTGCTTGGCGTTCACCGGCAGGGGGCGACGCTGATGGTCTACGTGTTCTGATCCTGCCTCCGATCGAACCGTAGCGGGCCGGCTGCCACCCCAGGGCAGCCGGTCTATTCCGTCACCCGCGAGGCCGTTCGGCCAGGACCATGTAGTTGACCCCCATGTCGGGCGAGGCACGCCATTCATCGGCCAGCGGATTGTAGGTCACCCCGGTCTGGTCCACGACCTTGAGACCATTGCGCCTCAACTGCGCCGTGATCTCCTCTGGTGTCAGGAACTTCTTCCAATCATGGGTGCCGCGCGGCAGCCAGCGCAACACATATTCCGCTCCCACGATGGCCAGGGCCCAGCTTCGAGCGGTTCGGTTGAGTGTGGCGGTGAACATCAGCCCGCCCGGCACCACCAGGTCGGCGCAGCTCTTCATGTAGAGCGGCACATTGTCGACATGCTCGACCACTTCCATGTTGAGCACGACGTCGAATTTCTCGCCCGCGGCCACCAGCGCTTCCGATGTCGTGGCGCGATAGTCGATAGCGAGCCCCGACTGTTCGGCATGGATCCTGGCGATGGCAATATTGCGCTCAGCCGCATCCACGCCGGTGACGCTTGCCCCCAGCCGGGCCAGGGGCTCGCACAGGAGCCCGCCGCCGCAGCCGACATCGAGGATTTTGAGGCCTTCAAACGGGCGGATCGATTGGGCGTCGCGGCCGAAATGACGCACCAGGTGATCGCGGATATAGGTCAGGCGCACCGGGTTGAACTTGTGCAGCGGCTTGAACTTGCCCTTGGGGTTCCACCATTCTTCCGCCATGGCGGTGAACTTGGCGATTTCGGCGTCATTGACGGTGCTGGCAGTCTCGGACATGTCGCGGCTCCTTGTGATCCCCTTATCGCCCCCGGCATGGGCGGGAGCAAGGCGCGCCCTGTCGCAGGCCGGGCCCTGCCATGCCCATTGATTGCGTATCGCCTTTGTCGTATGTCCGCGCCCAACAAGAAGCGTACCGCCGGGTTCGGCGGCTGGTGTTCAAAAGTTATCGCGCTGCCGAACTGCAAAAGTGGGACCACTTTTGCCGGCAGCACTCAGCCGGGGAAACAAGTGGCCCGTATCGTCGTCAAGTTCGGTGGCACCTCGATGGCCAATATCGAACGCATCCGCCATTCGGCCCGCCATGTGAAGCGCGAGGTCGAGGCCGGCCATGAAGTGGCCGTCGTGGTTTCGGCCATGTCGGGCAAGACCAATGAACTGGTTGGCTGGGTCAACGAAGCCTCCAAGTTTCATGACGCGCGCGAATATGACGCCGTGGTCGCTTCGGGCGAACAGGTGACGGCCGGTCTCATGGCCATCGTGCTCTCGGAAATGGGCATCCAGTCGCGGAGCTTTGCCGGCTGGCAGGTGCCCATCCATACCGATGACGCCCATGGCGCTGCCCGCATCACCGATATCGACCCGACCGAGCTCGACAAGCGCATGAAGGATGGCTGGGTCCCGGTGATCACCGGCTTCCAGGGCATTTCCCCCCATGGACGTCTGACGACGCTTGGCCGCGGCGGTTCGGATACTTCAGCGGTCGCCGTGGCGGCCGCCGTCAAGGCGGACCGCTGCGATATCTATACCGACGTCGATGGCGTCTACACCACCGACCCGCGCATCGTGCCCAAGGCCAAGCGCATGACCAAGATTTCCTTCGAGGAAATGCTGGAAATGGCCTCGCTCGGCGCCAAGGTGCTGATGATCCGCTCGGTGGAAATGGCCATGGCGCACAAGGTGCGCCTCTTGGTTCGCTCCAGTTTCGATGACCCGGATGCGCCGCAACTGGCGCCCGATGGAACGCCCGGGGTGCCCGGCACGCTTGTATGCGATGAGGATGAGATCATGGAAAAGCAGATCGTTTCGGGCGTGACGCTCGCCAAGGCCGAGGCCAAGATCACCCTGCGCGACGTCAAGGACAAGCCGGGCGTGGCCGCCGCCATCTTTGGTACGCTGGCCGACAAGGGCATCGTGGTCGACATGATCGTCCAGAACATTGCCGACGATGGCGCCACCACCGACATCACCTTCACCGTGCCCGACAGCGAATATGAGAAGGCCGTCAAGGCGCTCGAGGACAATGGCGGGCGCTTTGAATATGCGCGGCTTTCCGGTTCGCGCGGCGGGGCCAAGGTCTCGGTCGTGGGCGTGGGCATGCGCAGTCATGCCGGCGTTGCCGCTTCCATGTTCAAGGCCCTGGCCGACAAGGGCATCAATATCCAGCTCATCACCACTTCGGAGATCAAGACCTCGGTTCTGATCGATGAAGAATATGCCGAGCTTGCGGTTCGCGCTCTGCACACCTATTACGGTCTGGACAGACAGGACGCCTGACCGAAGTCGAGGGGATAAGGCCGCGTCCTTCAACAAGGGGGGCGGCTTTGCGGGCTGCCTTGGCGAGGCATGGTCACGACCATAGGCGGCCCAAGAGTGCTGCTGCGGCAATTGCGCGAGACAATGGCGGAGCCTCTGGCCTCGCAGGCTCGTCTCGACAAGATCGTTGATCTCATCGCCGAGAACATGCGCGCCGATGTGTGCTCGTTCTACGTGCTACGCGACGACGGCGCGCTCGAACTCTTTGCCACGCACGGCCTCAAGGCCGAATCGGTGCACCTGACGACCCTGCGCCTGGGCGAGGGTCTCGTCGGCCTCATTGCCGCCGAGGCCGAGCCGCTCAGCCTCGACGATGCGCCCAGCCATCCCTCCTTCGCCTATCGCCCCGAAACGGGCGAGGACAAGTACAATTCCTTCCTCGGCGTGCCGGTGCTGCGTGCGGGTCAGACGCTGGGCGTTCTGGTCGTCCAGAATGGCGACCGGCGCCATTACGGCGAGGACGAAACCGAGGCCATGCTGACCACGGCCACAATCCTGGCCGAAATGATTGCGACCAGCGATTTCGACAATCTGATCAAGCCCGGGTCGGATATCGACCTCAGGCGGCCTCGCATGTTCAATGGCGTCAGCTTTACCGATGGTATCGCCCTCGGGACCGTGGTGCTCCACGATCCGCGCGTCGTGGTGACCAATTTCATCGCCGAGGATACCGACGCCGAGAAGCAGCGCCTTGATGCGGCTTTGGCCAGCATGCGCGTCTCCATCGACGCCATGCTCGATCATGGCGACATGCAGCCGACATCCGATCACCGCGAAATCCTCGAAACCTACCGGATGTTTGCCAATGACCGGGGCTGGGTAAACCGGCTCATGGAGGCCATCGACAATGGCCTTTCGGCGGAAGCGGCGGTCGAGCGGGTGCAGAACGACACCCGCGCCCGCATGCTTCGGCAGACCGATCCCTATATTCGCGACCGCCTGCACGATCTCGACGACCTGGCCAATCGCCTCCTGCGGGTCTTGACCAATTCCAGTCAGGCCTCGCATCGCGAGCTGCCAGACAACGCCATTCTCGTGGCCCGCAATATGGGCCCGGCGGAACTGCTCGAGTACGACCGCAAGAAGCTCAGAGGCGTGGTGCTCGAAGAAGGCGGCGCCACGGCCCACGTCGCCATCGTCGCGCGGTCGCTCGGCATCGTCGCGGTAGGGCAGGCGCAGTCCATTGTCTCGATGTGCGAAACGGGCGACGACATCATCATCGACGGTCCCCTGGGCCAGGTGCATTTGCGCCCGACGCCGGAGGTCGAGCAGACCTATATCGACAAGGTGCGCATTTCGGCCCGGCGGCGGGCGCATTATGCGGCGCTAAAGAACAAGCCCAGTGTCACCAGGGATGGCATCGAGATCACCCTGCTGCACAATTCTGGCCTGGTCGCCGACCTGCCCATGCTGGACGATACCGGGGCCGCGGGCGT
This sequence comes from uncultured Devosia sp., assembly GCA_965650545.1. Taxonomy (GTDB): domain Bacteria; phylum Pseudomonadota; class Alphaproteobacteria; order Rhizobiales; family Devosiaceae; genus Devosia. Next base: position 5,567 of record CBFGPB010000145.1, read on the forward strand.
CGGGCTCTTCCGCACCGAATTGCAGTTCATGATCGCCAGCCGCCTGCCGCGCCTGGCTGAACAGGTCGACCTCTATGCCGAGGCCATGCAGATCGCCGGCAACCGGCCCGTCGTCTTCCGCCTGCTCGATATCGGCGGCGACAAGGTGGTGCCCTATCTGCGCTCGGCGGCGGAGGAAAACCCCGCCATGGGCTATCGTTCGATCCGGCTCGGCCTGGATCGACCCGGCCTGCTGCGCACCCAGATCCGCGCCCTCCTGATTGCAGCGCGCGGTCGGCCGCTCAAGATCCTCGTGCCCATGGTTACAGAGACCTTCGAATTCCGCCAGACCAAGCTGGTGCTGAAAAAGGAGATCGAACGGCTCCGGCGGGCCGGGCAGCCGGTGCCGGAAAAGGTCGAGATCGGCGCCATGGTCGAAGTGCCATCGCTGCTGTTCGAACTCGATCAGATCATGCCCGAGAGCGACTTCGTCTCCATCGGCTCCAATGACCTGGTGCAGTTCCTCACCGCCGCCGACCGCGCCAATCCGCGCGTCTCGAAAGCCTATGACCCGATCGCCCTGCCACGCCTGCGGGCTATCCGCCTCGTGGTCGATGCGGCGGCCCGCCACAACAAGCCCGTCACCATGTGCGGCGAACTGGCGGGCAAGCCCATGGAGGCACTGGCCCTCATGTCCATTGGCATGACGCGGCTTTCCATGGGCCCGGCTTCGATCGGGCCGATCAAGGAAATGATCCTAAATGTCGAGCTGAGGCCGATCCAGGCTGCGGTGGCCGCTGCGCTTAGCGACGGAGCCGACGGCGTGTCGATCCGCCAGCTGCTCACCGAATGGGTGGAAAAGCAGAACCTGCCTATGGGGTAGGGGCGGGAGTTCGCCTCCAGCCAACCTGCGTATTAGAGATATCCCCGCCCCAAAATCCTCCCATCAGCCGGAAGGAGATGGGGTTGCAACGATCAACCGTCCGGCGACAG
>CBFGPB010000146.1:0-6503 GCA_965650545.1 uncultured Devosia sp.
CCATCGACACCGCCCTCGCCGCCGCACGCCTGCAGCCGGGCGGCGCTGGAGAGCCCTGGCGGACAACGCTGGCCGCGCTCCGCTGACGGGAGCCCCGAGGATGCCCCGCTCCGTGGGCCTTGGGACCGGTCGCTGCCCCGAGGGCGGCAGGGCGGGAGTGTCTTTTCCAGGGAGCACGAATTGCTCAAAAGCACGCTGGACTTCCAACCAACACATTCGTTAAGGATAGGAACGTTCCAATTTGTCGGGGTTTGATCGTTGGGGCGGACGAGGCTGTCATCCGCACTGACGTCTGCGGTCCTGAGGAAGTCGGGGCTGGCAGAACCCCGACGGGCCCAAGCAGTTTCGGGGCGATAGGTTGAGGCAAGATAAGTTGGATTTGCAGATGTCCATCATCCGGCGCACGCGATTTCTCCCATTCTTCGTAGCCCTGCTTGCGGTCAGTGCCTGTGCCTCCACGACTACCGCGCAACTCAGTCCTTCACCGCAGTCACCTGTCTGCTCGGCAAGTGCGACAGCACTTGTCTTGTGGAAGCCGGCGTGGCGGGCGGACCAGAAGGATGTGCCTTCCAGGGAAGCCGCGGCAGCCAACGGCCTTGGCCGATTCTTCGAGACGTCTGAATGCTTCAAATCTGCCTCGATTGAGCGCTTGTCGTCGACCTCCGAGGCGGCAGTCGGCGCCGCGGTCACCGAGGGGTTGAAGCGAAACGACAAAGTCGTCGTGATAACTGTCCGAGAGTTGGGTCCCATCGTGATCGTCGGCGGGTCGGTGGCACTGGTTGAAGGCGGGACCGAGGTCGTTCTGGATGTTGCGGAGTTCACGACCGACCTGGTGGGCCCGCGGACATTTGTCGTTCGGTGGCGCGATGGCGGTCCAGGCGTCATCAAGGGTGTCGCCAGCCTTCCCCAAGACATGCAGGCGGCGCTTGTCGCTGGGCTTTTGCCTTCCGCACGGTGACACGGCACGTCTGACGAGGACGCAATAATACGAGCGAAAACAGCGCTTCAGGTTGGCGGTGATGTCGGGAATGGAGCGGGTGAAGGGAATCGAACCCTCGTCGTAAGCTTGGGAAGCTTCTGCTCTACCATTGAGCTACACCCGCCTGTGCCCCCTAGATGCTGGAAATCGCGATCAGCGTCAAGCAGTCACTATTGTCTCGCGCAATGACCACGAATGAGGCGCACTTCGTTAGCAGTGTGCTAGCGAATTGGCTGTTCTTCGGGCTTTACACCGCTGTCGGCGCCATCGCTCTTGATTTGCTCAAGAAACGCAAATATTGCGTAGAAGGGCACAGGAGAATTTCCATGGCACAGGGCAAGCGCGCCAGCCAGGCCGATATCGCGGAGAAGCTGGGCGTCTCGGTCTCGACGGTGTCGCGAGCCTTGGCCAATGAGATCGGCATCAGCGATGCCGTGCGGGCCGATGTGCAGCGCATGGCGCGGATGCTGGGCTACAAGAGCAAGCATCCTCCCGTGCTTGGCAAGCTCGACAAGCGGGCGCTGGCCCTGGTGCCGCTCAACAGCGCCATAGGAAATCTCGCCAGCTTCTACCACGGCATTGTCGAGGGCATGCGCGCTCAGGCTGAGGAGTCCGGTCTCGTACTCGACGTGCGTCTGGTCAACGAGGACATGGTGACACTCGATTTCATCCGTCGCCAATTGTCCAAGACCGGCGCCAATGGCGTGATACTGGCGGGCATCGATCCGGACGATGACATCGCCCAATGGGCACAGGAGACCGGAACGGCCCTGGTGCTCGCCAATGGCTCGGATCCCTTGATGCGTTTCAACTCCGTGGCGCCGGCCAATTTCTACGGCGCCTATCTGGCCACTCAGCGCCTGATCGATGCCGGGCATCGGAAGATCCTGCACTATACCTACCGGCATCGCCCCACCATCCTGCAGCGCCGCCGGGGTTTCGAGGCGGCGATCGCCGACAATCCCGGCGTGGCCGGGCAAGTGGTCATCTCCAACGAGAATTCCTCCAAGGACCTCCTCGCGGCGCTTCTGGCTGGCAAGCACGACGTGACCGCCGTCTTCTGCTGGAATGACAGTGTCGCGGTCAGCATGGTCGAGGCGCTGCTGGGGCAGGATTCTCCCATGCCGGAGGGCTTTTCCATCATCGGTTTCGACGACCTGCCCATTGCCGGCATGGCCAATCCGCGCCTCTCCACCGTGCATGTCGATCGCGAGGCGATCGGGCGGGGCGTTATCCGGCTTATGGCCACCCAGCTCGACGGCGAGCAGGCCATCCAGCAGCTCGAAATCGGCGTCTCCCTGGTCGAAGGCGAAACCGTTCGCAGCCTCGGCTGACGGCATTTCTCCCGAGGATGGCAACCCGGTCTATTGCACTGGTGGCGCCGAATTTTGCGTAATTTTTCTTTGGCCAATGTTGAAAACTCCGTCTCTCCAACACTCTTGGCCACCCCTATCCGGTTCGCCTGACGACGCAATTTCCGCAAAGTTGCGTAAATTGCACGAAATGCGCAAAAAGCTTGAATTTGCGCAACTTCGTGCATAGCCTTGCATGGCGTCTGGATAGCCCGACAAGGGAATTTGCTAGCAGATTGTTAGCGCCAGGCGTCACCGAGGGGGGGATTGCGTGACACTGCGGCGTTGGAATGTGAGGCATGTTCGCGAGGTGCTCGACACCGCGAAGGACTTTGCGCCATTCCCGGCTTCGGGCAGCGCCGATCATGTCGCCCTCAAAACCCGTCTCGGCGACGATGTCATTGCGCAACTGCTGGCTGCGGCCACCGCCGATCTTTCTGCGCCCATCCCCGACCTGCCGGCTTCCCTCTACCATGAGTTTCGCGAGACCGGCCGCCGCGAGGGCTATGAAGATGCCCAGCGCGCCCGCCGCAACATGCTCTACCGCCTGACGCTGGCCGAATGGTTCGATGGGCAGGGGCGGTTCCTCGCCAAGCTCGAAGACATTGCCTGGGCGCGGCTGGAGGAAACCAACTGGGCCTGGCCGGCACATGCCCGCACTCTCGACCGGCCGGACCATCCCACGCTCGACCTCGCCGCCGCCATGACGGCACTCGACATGGCCGAGATGGACTACCTTCTTGGCGAGCGGCTCTCGCCCAATCTGCGTCTGCGCCTCCGCGCCGAAGTCGAGCGCCGGGCCATCGGCGCCTTTCTCGACCGGGATGACCATTGGTGGCTGCACACGACGCCTCAGAAGCAGGTCAACAACTGGACGGCGGTCTGCGTCGCCGGGGTGGTGGGCGCGGCGCTCTATCTCGAAGCCGACCGCGAGCGCCTGGCGCGCATCGTGACGCGGGGCCTGCATAGCCTTGCCGACTACCTTGAGACCTTCGATCGCGAGGGTGGATCGAGCGAAGGCCCGGACTACTGGACCTATGGCTTCGGCAATTACGTGGTTCTGGCCCATCTGCTGCATGCTCGGACGAACGGCGCCATCGACCTGCTGGAGGGCGATTTCATCCGCTCCATCGCGCAGTTCCCTGTACGAACCATGCTGGCTCCGGGAGTCTGGACGAGCTTTTCGGACAGTGACAGCAATCCGGTCTTCCATCCGGGCCTGCTGACCCATCTTGGAGGCCATCTGGGCCTGCCGGACCTCATGGGTCTGGGCATGACCAATGACTACGCGGTCGAGACCTTCAACCAGTTCTGCTGGCCCCTGCGCCAATATGCCTGGCCGCTGCCCGAGCGCGCGGCGCCGGCCCAGCTCGGACTGCATGATTGGTACGACGAGATGGGTTGGATGATCAGCCGCCTCGACCCGTCCGATCCGGCATCGCTGCGGCTTGCCGCCAAGGGCGGGCACAATGACGAGATGCATAACCAGAACGACGTGGGTTCGTTCATGGTCGTTTCGGGCGGCAAGGTCGTGCTGACCGATCCCGGCCGCGGACGCTATTCGAAGGCCTATTTCGGTCCCGAGCGCTACCAGAACCTGTTTGCCTCGTCGCGCGGCCATTCGGTGCCCATGGTCAATCGCTGCGAGCAGGCGGCCGGGCGCGACCATGCAGCCAAAGTATTGGTGCACGAACCTGGTCCTGACGCCGACCGGCTCGAACTCGACATGGCGGCCGCCTATCCGGCCGAAGCCGGGCTCGCTTCGCTCAAACGCAGCCTGACGCTGGACCGAAAGACGCCGGGCGGCCGCGTGCTGATCGAGGATGACTTCGCCTTCGCGGGCGGAGACGGGCTATTCCAGTCGGTGCTGGTGACGTCGCTGCCAGCCAGCGCTGGAAACGGCATCATCGATATTGGCGAAGGCCAGGCGGGCCTCAGGGTCCGCTACGACGCCTCGGCACTGGACGTTGCCTTTGACCGGCATGAGGGGGCGGAAAAGCAGTACCAGCCCGCCGTTGACCTGACACGCGTGGTGTTCACGCCCCGGCAAAAGAGCCGGGCGGGCCGCATCGCGCTCGAAATCTCGCCCCTCGGCTGAGGGGGAGTGCTGCCCCCTGGGGCAGGTCCATCGTGGTTGCCGGCCCTGAGGAGCGCCGGAGGCCGAACGTGAACGCCGGTGGTGGGACACCCCGGCAAAGGGAGGACTAGGAATGAGGAAAGACCAAGTATTTGGTTTGACCGGGGCCGTGGCCGTGGTGGCCATGCTGGCGGCAATGGGACCCGCGCTGGGCGCCGGTCAGGCGCCGGCACTCGAGGCGCTGGTTGCGAGTGGCGACCTGCCGCCGCTCGAAGAGCGTTTGCCGAGCAATCCGCTGGTCGTGGAGGCCGACAGCATCGGCACCTATGGTGGAACCTGGCGCATGGGCATGAATGGCGGCGGCGACAACGGCCTGATCGTCAAGACGGTGGCCTATGAAGGCCTGGTTCGCTACAACCACGAGTGGAACACGGTCATTCCTAACCTGGCCGAAAGCTGGGAAGTCAACGAAGACGCCACCGAATACACCTTCAAGCTGCGCGAGGGCGTGAAATGGTCGGACGGCACGCCGTTCACGACCGAGGACATTGCCTTCACCGTCGAGATGTACCAGGACCCGGATTATGCGGCCGGAAGCTGGATCGACAACAAGAACAATCCGGTGACGCTCGAGGTCATCGACGAGCTTAATTTCAAGTTCAAGTTCGGCAAGCCCAACGGCATGTTCCTCGAGACCATTGCCGGCGTCGACGGCATCCACATCACCTCGCTGCAGAAGAAATATTGCAGCCAGTTCCACCCCACCTATAACGAGAATGCCGCCGCCGAAGCCGAAGCCAAGGGCTTTTCGAGCTGGGCGCTCTACCTGCAGGATCGTTGCGCCTGGGGCTGGGAGACCATCCGCTTCGCCAATCCGGACCTCCCCACCATCTATGGCTGGGTGATCGATCAGCCGCTGACCGCCAATGCGCAGCGCGTGACCTGGAAGCGCAATCCCTATTACTGGAAGGTCGATGCCGAAGGGAACCAGCTTCCCTATATCGACAATCTCGACATGCGCGTCAGCCAGGGCGGTGTCGAGGAACTGACTCTTGCCGCACTCAATGGCGAGATCGATTTCCAGGAACGCCACATCGCCACCACCACCAACAAGCCCCTGTTCTTCGATGGGCAGGAAGCGGGTGGCTATCACCTGGGCGAGGTCATCCCCTCGGCCTCCAATACACTGGTGCTGCAGCTCAACTTCAACCATCTCGATCCGACGAAGCGCGAGCTCTACCAGAACAAGGACTTCCGCATCGGCATTTCCCACGCCATCGACCGGCAGGAAATCATCGATGTGGTCTTCACCGGCCAGGGCGAACCCTTCCAGGTCGCGCCCCGTCCTGAATCCGCCTTCTATGACGAAGAGCTGGCCAAGCAATACACCGAGTTCGATCCCGACCTCGCTGCCCAGCATTTCGAGGCTGCGGGCCTGACCGAAAAGAACGGCGACGGCATCTACCTGATGAGCGACGGCAATCCGGCCAAGATCACCGTCGACGTCATTTCTGCGCTGCGCCCGGAATGGATCGACATGCTCGAAATCATGCAGCTCCAGCTCGCTGCTGCCGGTATCGAAATCGAGCTCAACAATATCGACCGTACGCTGTTCTACGAAAAGCGCCCGGCCGGTGAGTTCGACGCCCAGGTCTGGGCCGGCGACGGTGGCATCGAGGCCCTGCAGGAGCCGCGCTACTACTTCCCCTTCTCCGATGAATCGGTCTGGGCCTATCGCTGGGCGCAGTGGTTCAACGGCACCCGTCCGGAAATCGCCGAAGAGCCGGTGGACTGGGCCAAGCAGCAGATGGACCTCTACAACCAGGTCCGCGCTTCGGGTGACCCGGAAGAACGCGCTGATCTGTTCCGCCAGGTTCTGGCCATCACCAAGGAGCAGTTCCCGGTGATCGGGGTCGGGCTGATGCCGAACTCCTATTCGATCATCCGGAACAACCTCAAGAATGCGCCTGAGTCCATGTTCAACGCCTGGCTCTTCCCGACCCCGGCGCCCATGGATCCGGTCACCTGGTACTTCGAGTAAGCGGGCCGACCTCCCCCCGCTCCGTCCCCTCGCGGCGCTCCCAGGCCGCGGGGG
>CBFGPB010000147.1:0-6491 GCA_965650545.1 uncultured Devosia sp.
TTGGTCAGGTTCACCGGCTTGAACAGCACGCCATTGGTGAAATACTGGAAGAACAGCATGATCAGCACGAGCGCCAGCAGCAGGCCATAGTCGCGCATATTGGCGCGCAAGGCCCCCACAAAGCTCAGCTCATGGGTCTGGGCCGGCTTGGCAGCAGCGCCGGTCGGAGCGGTTTCGGTGGTCATGATGCCTTTCCTTCTGCGCGCACGATGGAGCGCATGATCTTTTCCTGGCTCGCCTCGCTGGTGGGCATCTCGCCCACGATGCGGCCTTCATTCATAACATAGAGACGGTCGGTGATGCCGAGCAGCTCGGGCATCTCCGAAGAGATGACAAGGATCGCCTTCCCCTGCGCGGCCAGCTGGTTGATGATCGTATAGATCTCGTACTTGGCGCCGACGTCGATGCCGCGGGTCGGTTCGTCCAGGATCAACACCTCCGGATTGGCAAACAGCCACTTGGAGAGAACAACCTTCTGCTGGTTGCCGCCCGAAAGGTTACCCGTCACCTGATAGACACTGGACGAGCGGATATTGGTCTTCTTGCGATAGTCGTTGGCGGCGTCCAGCTCGGCCAGGTCGTCGATCACACCCCACTTGGACACACCCATCAGGTTGGCGAGCGTGGTGTTGTGCTTGATATGGTCGATGAGGTTGAGGCCGAAGGTCTTGCGATCTTCGGTGGCATACGCGATGCCGTTGCGGATGGCCTTGTCCACGGTCGAGGTATCGACCCGTTTGCCATGCATATGCACTTCGCCCGAAATTTTCTGGCCATAGGACTTGCCGAAGATGCTCATCGCAAATTCGGTGCGGCCCGAGCCCATGAGCCCGGCAATCCCGACGACCTCGCCCTTGCGCAAGGCAATGCTGACGTCACGGATGACCTGCCGCTCGCGGTGCTGGGGGTGAAAGACGTTCCAGTTCCGGACCTCGAAAATCACCTCGCCTACCTTGGGCTCGCGCGCCGGATATCGGTCCTCCAGCGAACGCCCCACCATGGAAGTGATGATGCGGTCCTCGGTGATCTGGTCGGTGTCCATCGTTTCGATGGTGCGGCCGTCGCGGATCACGGTCACGCGGTCTGCGACGCGCGAAATCTCGTTCAGCTTGTGGCTGATGATGATCGAGGTAATGCCCTGCTTCTTGAATTCGAGCAGCAGCTCGAGCAGCGCCTGGCTGTCCTTTTCCGACAGCGAAGCGGTGGGTTCGTCGAGAATGAGCAGCTTGACCTGCTTGCTCAGCGCCTTGGCGATCTCCACCAGCTGCTGCTTACCCACGCCGATATTGGTGATCAGCGTGTCGGGATCTTCGTTGAGCCCCACCATCTGCAGCAGCTTGCGCGCGCCGTCGCGGGTCTCGTCCCAGTCGATCACGCCATTCTTCGCCTGTTCGTTGCCCAGGAAGATGTTTTCGGCGATCGACAGCAGCGGAACCAGCGCCAGTTCCTGGTGGATGATGACGATGCCCTTATGCTCGCTGTCGCGGATCGATTTGAAGTGCTGTTCCTCGCCCTGGTAGATGATCTGGCCGTCATAGGTGCCAGAGGGGTAGACGCCGCTGAGCACCTTCATCAGCGTGGACTTGCCGGCGCCGTTCTCGCCGCAGATGGCGTGAATTTCGCCTTCCCGCACGTCCAGATTGACGTCAGACAGCGCTTTCACGCCGGGGAAGGTCTTGGTGATGCTGCGCATCTCCAGAATTGTCTTGGTCATGCTGGGCCCTGTTCATGGTCAGCGTATGGGGTCCGCCAGCGGCACCCACTTTCGATATTTGTCCCGGCTCAGGCCTGAGACAGTAGAGACACTCGAGATCGCTCCAGCTCTTCCCGGAACCGCAAGACACAAGCGGTTGCGTGCGACGGGCGCGGACCCCTCAGTCCAAAAATCCGTAAAGGGCCCCGCGTCTCCGCGAGGCCCCTGTTGGCGGTTACCGCAGCTTACTGCAGTTCTTCGGCCTTGATATAGCCCGAAGCAATCACGCGCTCTTCGTAGTTGGTCGCGTCGACTTCGTACGGGGTCAGCAGGATCGACGGCACGACCTTGACGCCATTGTCATAGGTGGTGGTGTCGAGGCCGCTCGGCTCCTGGCCGGACAGGACGGTATCCAGCAGCTGGGCAGTGTACTGAGCCAGTTCGCGGGTGTCCTTGAACACGGTCGAGTACTGCTCGCCGGCAATGATCGCCTTCACGGACGGGACTTCAGCGTCCTGACCGGTGATGATCGGCCAGGACAGGTCGCCCGAGCCGTAGCCGACGCCGCGCAGCGACGAGATGATACCGCGCGAGAGGCCGTCATAAGGAGCGAGCACGCCGTGGACGCGGCTGCCGTCCGAGTAGTTGGCGGAGAGGATGTTGTCCATGCGGGCCTGGGCCACCGCACCGTCCCAACGCAGCGTACCAACCTGTTCCATGCCCATCTGGCCAGACTTGATGACGATGTCACCCGAGTCGATCATCGGCTGGAGAACAGCCATGGCACCGTCATAGAAGAAGAAGGCATTGTTGTCGTCCGGCGAACCGCCGAACAGCTCGACGTTCCACGGCTTCTGGTCGGCGAAGCGTTCTTCGAGGCCCTTGACCAGGCTGTTGGCCTGGAGCACGCCGACCTGGAAGTTGTCGAAGGTGGTGTAGTAGTCAACATTGGCGCTGTCGCGGATCAGACGGTCATAGGCAATGACCTTGACGCCCTGATCGGCGGCCTGCTGCAGCACGGCGCTGAGCGTGGTGCCGTCGATCGAGCCGATCACGAGGGCCTTGGCGCCTTTGGTGACCATGTTTTCGACCTGAGCCAGCTGGTTCGGGATTTCGTCTTCGCCATACTGCAGGTCGACGGTGTAGCCCATGCCCTCGAGGGCAGCCTTGAGCTCGTTGCCGTCCGAGATCCAGCGCAGCGACGACGAGGTCGGCATGGCAATGCCGATCAGGCCCTTGTCCTGTGCGAACGCGCCGGTGGCAGCGGTGGCCAGGAGGGCACCGGTGGCGACCAGCGTCGCGATTGATTTGAGAACCTTCACGTCTCGACTCCCTAAAATATTCGAGATTGCTTGTATTCGGTCTTCTGGGTTCGGAAAAATCAGACAGCTTCAGCGGCCAGACGCCCATGGTCATGGCCGGAAAGCCACGACTTCGGGTGCCGCCTTACGCCGCATCTGATCGGGTCGACGCCATGGGGCATCGCCGCTCGCTTCTGCATGAAGTCCTCCGGTATGGACGACATTGATGTCGCCATGGACTCTCCCAAGCCCATGGCCGGGACGCTAAGATAGTCAGACAGGCTTGTAAAGCATCGAGTCGCGCCCCATCGACATTTTTTCGACTCTTGCAATAAAATGAGAGGCCCGCTTGCCGCATGCTTTATCAATCGTTATGGTGCCCCGATTTCAGGGAGGAGCTGTTGCAATTGGGCATAAAAATGCCCACAACAGCTCAAAGGTATCAGATACCTTTGGGAGTTTGAGCCATTACGACCGGAGAAGCGCGGCCCGATCACGCCAGCGCCGCCAATGTGGTGGCCGATGACCTGGCCAATGAAATCCTGACCGAGTTGACCCCCGGCGCCAGCCTGCCGAGCGAGGCCGAACTGGCCGAGCGCTTCGCCGTGAGCCGCCTCACCGTACGCGAGGCGGTCAAGCTGTTGGCCGGTCGCGGATTGCTCGAGCTGGCGCGCGGCCGCCGCGCTGTCGTGCGTGAACCCGATGGCGCCGCTTTCGCCGACTTTCTCACCTCAATGCTGCACAACGATTCCAAGGGTCTCTTCGACCTCGTTGAGGTACGTTTGTCATTGGAGGTGCAGAGCGCCACCCTGGCCGCCAAGCGGGCCAGCCGCGCCGCCATCGCTGCCATAGAGAGCGCCCTCCAGGGTATGCGTGATACCGCCGAGGCCGCCATGGCAGACGACCCGGAGGCGGATCGACGCTTTCATGATTTCGACGTTGGATTCCATGAAGCTGTGGCCCTTGCCAGCGGCAACCGCATCCTGGGCTATCTATTCGAGGCCATGTCTGTACCGCTGCGCCAGGGCATCCAGATCAGCCGCAAGGGCCATGCCAATCGCGGACACACCCTGTTCGACACGATCGAAGCGCATCAGCGCATTCTCGAAGCCATTCGATCGGGCAATGGCCGCACGGCCGGCGAAGCCATGCGCCTGCATCTCAAGGATACCGAGCGCGATATCCGCAACGCGCTCTCCAGCATGGCTGACCGGCCGATACGCCAACGCAGCCGGTAATCTCCCTTGCAGCGCAGCGCACGATCGGAATAATCCAGACAAAGTTGACCACGAGGGGCTAATGGCTGCGCGCACCGACAATACCGCGTCCCGGCTGGACGACGCCGCCCGGGCTGGCTGGCTCTACTATGTTGCTGGCAATACGCAGGAAGAAATTGCGGCCAAGATGGGCATTTCGCGCCAGTCGGCGCAGCGCCTGGTTTCCCTCTCGATGAGCGAAGGCCTCATCAAGGTCCGCCTTGACCACCCTATTGGCCACTGCCTTGACCTTGCGGAGCGGCTCCGCTCCCGATACGGGCTCGACCATTGCGAGGTCGTTCCCTCCGATCCGGGCTCTTCCTCCACCACCATTGGTGTGGCCGAGGCCGGCGCTGCAGAAATCGAGCGCTGCCTGCGCTCTCCCGATCCCATCATCATGGCCATCGGCACCGGTCGCACGCTCAAGGCGGCCATCGAGCAACTTCAGCCCATGGACTGCCCACACCACAAGGTCGTGTCCCTGACCGGCAATATCGCGCCCGACGGATCGGCCGCCTTCTACAACGTCATCTTCAACGTGGCTGATACGGTCAAGGCCCGCTCCTTCCCCATGCCCCTGCCCGTGATCGCCTCATCGGCGGAGGAGCGCAAGATGCTCCACACCCAGCCGATGATCGCTTCCACCCTCAACCTTGCCGCACACGCCAACATCACATTCGTCGGCATCGGCCACCTCGGCCCGGACGCGCCCCTGCTGCTCGATGGCTTCATAACCGAGACCGAACACAAGGCCCTTCAGAAAGCCGGCGCAGTCGGCGAGATCTGTGGCTGGGTGTTCGATGCCGAAGGACGCCTGCTCGATGGCTTCATCAACGAGCGCGTCGCTTCTGCTCCGATTCCCAGCCGCGAGAACGGCCTCGTCATCGCCCTCGCGATGGGTCGAGCCAAAGCGGTCGCCATCCGCGCAGCGCTCACCCGCCGCCTGGCCAACGGTCTCATCACAGATGAACAAACGGCCGAACTGCTTCTGGCCTGAACACCGCGACGGCGCGACACAAGCACGAATCCCGGCTGCCGCCAGCAGACTTGTATGACAGTGGTCCCTGCGGCCCATGAGATTTCCGCATGGCTCCCATGCAACAACTTTTTGATCTAGGCGGCGTTGCGACTTTGCCCAAGAACGGGGCAGTTCTTGCACACAGGTCCCAATGTGACGCGTCTTCACAACCTGCCCAATCGCCGGAAGGTTCTGGCTGGTATCGGCTTTTCCCTCTTCCTCGCTTCCACCACGTCCTTGACCCGACCGCTCCTGGCGCAGGAGCAGGGAAGCTTTGCCTTCGACTTTGACAGCTTCAGCGAGCGTCTCAAGGCCATGGCCGGCCAGCCGCATGTCGCAGCAACGGTCGACATGCCGGCCGCGTTCCAGAACCTCGACTACGATGCCTACCGGATGATCCAGTATCGGGGCGAGGCGAGCAAATGGGCCGACAGCGCCGCTGGTTACAGACTGCAGGCGTTTCATGTGGGCTGGCTCTATAACGAACCCGTCAAGGTCTTTGAGGTCGAGGCGGGCACGGCACGGCCGGTCGATTTCCAGCCCTCGGACTTTACCTACTACGACGCAGCGGTCGGCGAGGCTGCTTCTGCCGAACCTTTCCCCGGCGTTGCGGGGCTACGCGTCAACTATCCGCTCAATCGCCCCGATGCACTGGACGAGCTCGTGACCTTCCTGGGCGCCAGCTACTTCCGCGCGCTGGGCCGCAACAACATCTACGGCGCCAGCGCACGTGGCTTGGCCCTCAACTCCTGGATCGACATTCCGGAGGAGTTTCCACGCTTCTCGGAGCTCTACGTCGAGAAGCCGGCCCAAGGAGCGCCGCTGGTGGTCTACGCGGCTCTCGAGAGCCCAAGCGTCACGGGCGCCTACCGGTTCGTCATCACTCCGGCCAGTGACACCGCCCAGGAAAGCGTGATGGATGTCACCGCGCGCCTCTTCTTCCGGAGCGACGTCAAGGAACTGGGTGTGGCGCCGCTGACTTCGATGTTCCTCTATGCCGAGGCCAATCGCGGTGGCTTCGACGATTACCGGCCACAGGTCCACGACAGCAACGGCCTTCTGGTCGAGCGCGAAAGCGGCGAAGTCATGTGGCGGGCGCTCAATAACAGCGCCTGGCTCGGCAATTCCTATCTCGCCGAAACCAATCCCAAGGCCTTCGGCCTCTACCAGCGCGGTCGCGACTTCGAGAGCTATCAGGATGCAGGCGCCCATTACGAGCGCCG
>CBFGPB010000148.1:0-6423 GCA_965650545.1 uncultured Devosia sp.
GCGAGTATCACGAGATCGAGGACGCCCCTGCCCTCGACAAGAAGTTCAAGCACGACATCGAAGTGGTGGTGGACCGTCTTGTCGTCTCCAAGGAAATCTCGGGCCGCCTGGCCGAAAGCTTCGAGACCGCGCTGAAGCTGGCCGACGGCATCGCCTTGGTCGAGTTCGCCGACGAGAAGAACGAGGACGGCTCGGCCCGCCAGCTCACCTTCTCGGAAAAGTTCGCCTGCCCGGTCTCCGGCTTCACCATTGCCGAGATCGAGCCGCGCCTGTTCTCCTTCAACAATCCCTTTGGCGCCTGCCCGGTCTGCGATGGCCTCGGCACCGAGCAGAAGATCGACCCCGACCAGATCGTTCCCGATCCGACCCTTTCGCTGCGCGATGGCGCCATCCTGCCCTGGAGCAAGACCAGCGCCCCCTACTACCAGCAGACCCTCTCGGCCGTCGTGAAGCACTACGGCGCCTCCACCGGCACCGCCTGGAATGAGCTGCCCTTCGACGTCCAGCATGCCGTGCTCTACGGCACCGACAAGACCCCGATCAATTTCGTCTATGACGATGGCCTGCGCCAGTACAAGACGACAAAACCCTTCGAGGGCGTCATCGGCAACCTTGAGCGCCGCTACAAGGAAACCGAAAGCGCCGGCATGCGCGAAGAGATCGAAAAGTACATGTCGGCCAAGCCCTGCGTGGCCTGCGGCGGCTATCGTCTCAAGCCCGAATCCCTGGCGGTCAAGATCGACGGGCTCCATGTCGGCCAGGTCACCGACATGTCCATCCGTGTCGCTTCGCAGTGGTTCAATGACCTCTCGGCCAAGCTGACGCCCACCCAGAGCCAGATCGGCGAGCGCATTTTGAAGGAAATCCGCGAGCGCCTGAAGTTCCTCAACGATGTGGGCCTTGAATATCTCTCCATGTCGCGCAATTCCGGCACCCTGTCGGGCGGGGAAAGCCAGCGCATCCGCCTCGCCTCGCAGATCGGCTCGGGCCTCACCGGCGTGCTCTACGTTCTCGACGAGCCCTCCATTGGCCTGCACCAGCGCGATAATTCCCGCCTGCTCGAAACCCTGCAGCGCCTGCGCGACCTGGGCAATACCGTCATCGTCGTCGAGCACGACGAGGACGCCATCCTCACCGCCGACTATGTGCTCGACATCGGCCCTGGCGCGGGCGTCAATGGCGGCCGCATCGTTGCCGAAGGCACCCCGCAGGACATTCTCAACCACCCGGACTCGCTGACCGGCAAGTATCTCTCGGGCCGCATGGGCATTCCCGTCCCCGCTGAGCGCCGCGAGGGCAAGAAGGGCAAGGCCCTCTCGGTCAAGGGCGCCACCGGCAACAATCTGAAAAACGTCTCGGTCGACGTGCCACTGGGCATGTTCGTCGCCATCACCGGCGTCTCCGGCGGCGGCAAGTCGACGCTGATGATCGACACCATGTACCAGGCCATCGCCCGCCGTCTCAACGGCGCCCGCGTGGTCCCGGCACCGCATGAAAGCCTCACCGGCCTCGAATTTCTCGACAAGGTCATCGACATCGACCAGTCGCCCATCGGCCGCACGCCGCGGTCGAACCCGGCCACCTATACGGGCGCCTTCACGCCGCTGCGCGAGTGGTTTGCGGGCCTGCCGGAAGCCAAGACCCGTGGCTATGGCCCCGGCCGCTTCAGCTTCAACGTCAAGGGCGGCCGCTGCGAGAAATGCGAGGGCGATGGCGTCCTCAAGATCGAGATGCACTTCCTGCCCGACGTCTACGTCACCTGCGACGTCTGCAAGGGCAAGCGCTACAACCGCGAGACGCTGGAAGTCCAGTTCAAGGGCAAGTCAATCTCCGACGTGCTCGACATGACCATCGACGAGGGTGTCGAATTCTTCTCGGCCGTACCGGTCATCCGCGACAAGTTTGCCACGCTCCAGCGCGTCGGCCTCGGCTACGTCAAGATCGGCCAGCCCGCCACGACCCTGTCAGGCGGCGAAGCCCAGCGCGTAAAACTCTCCAAGGAGCTCTCCAAGCGCGCGACTGGCCGCACCCTCTACATGCTGGACGAACCGACCACGGGCCTGCACTTCCACGACGTCGCCAAACTGTTGGAAGTGCTGCACGAACTGGTCGAGGGCGGCAATACGGTCGTGGTCATCGAGCACAATCTCGAAGTCATCAAGACCGCCGACTGGATCATCGATCTCGGCCCCGAGGGCGGCGATGGCGGCGGCGAGATCGTGGCCGTCGGAACGCCCGAGGAGGTGGCGGAGAACAAGCGCTCCCACACCGGCCGCTACCTCAAGGAAGTCATGGAACGCCGCCCGCATTTCGTGAGGGCGGCGGAGTAGTTGGATTCCAAGTTGGTGGTCACCCCACCCTCGGTCCCTCCCCCTCTAGGGGAGGGATGCACAGGAGCCGAAAGTACGGCGTGCGTGGGAGCAGGTGTTCATCGCCTCCCTCCCCTTGAGGGGGAGGGAATGAGGGTGGGGTGACGGCAACCCTGCTCTTGCCCTCAGATCAACCCCATCCGCGCCAGTTCCGCCGCAATCTCCGCCGAGTTCGCCTCGCCCCCGGCCTCCATGTCCGGCGGCGCATCCTCGGGCCGCAGATACCGCCAGCCCTGGAACGGCCGCTTGGGATAGGGCACGGTCCGCACGATTTCGGGCGACATGATGATGTCGCAATAATCCTTGCCCTCGGCATCGGTATAGGGCGCCAGCCGCAGGATCTTCTGCCGGCAGCAGATCGTCCCCGACATGACCCAGTAGATCGAGGCCATGCCCTCCATTTCGGCAGCGCGCTTTGGCATCATGCGCGTGCGATGCACATGCACGTCCTCGCCATAGTCGGCGCCCCACCAGTGCGCACGCTCTTCGCGGTAGCCTTCCAGTTCCTCCACACTGGAAACGCCAACGCAGAGCTTCACCATATGGATCATGCCAGCGTTCCCGGCGCGACCCGTCCCTGGATCACGTCGATCTCGTCATCATCAACGATCCACGGTTCCTGCAGGGCCAGCGTCAGCCAGGCCTGGAAGGCCGGCAGCGCATAGATGGCCTCGACATAGCGCTGGGCCACATCCGACACGGGCAGGTCATAGGTGCGAAGCCGCGTCGCCAGCGGCGCAAACATGGCGTCCGCCGCCGAAAACTCGCCGAAGAGGTATGGCCCGCCGGAGCGCGCCAGGAGGCCGCCCCACAGCTCCTCCACCCGATGCAGGTCCTTGCGTACCGCGTCGAGGTCCACCTTGCCCGGATGACTGGCGCGCAGGTTCATCGGCGCATGGCTGCGCAGGGCCGCAAAACCGGCATGCATTTCCGAAGCCGCCGCCCGCGCCAGCGCCCTGGCCGTGCGATCGGCGGGCCAGATCGCCTTGGCAGGAAAGAGATCGGCAAGATACTCAATGATGGCCAGGGTTTCCGGCAGCACCAGATCGCCATCGATCAGCACAGGCACCTTGCCGGTGGGAGAGCGCATCTGCAGGTTTTCGCGCCAACCATTCCCGCAGAGCAGCAGCACCTCGTCCTCGAACGGAATCTCAAAGTGCCGCAAGACCAGCCACGGCCTCAGCGACCAGGTCGAGTAATTCCGATTCCCGATCAGGAGCTTCATGGACAATCCTCACCTCAAACAAGAAGGGCACCCAGTGGCCGGGCGCCCTTCGTTTAAACCTTCTGCGGTGAATAACTCCAGCGTCTTTTCTAGACGCTAGCAACTACGGAGAAAACCAGCCCCAAAGAGACGAGGCATACCAGCGCCCAGCTCATTGTCTGCCAGGCAAAGGTCTTGGTTTGACTGCGCATAGATCGCTCCTTGTCAGTCGTCCACGCCGGCCCTGTTCTGCAGCGCGAACAGGTCACGCCATGGGCCGGTCACAAATCGTTAGCCTTGACCCAAATGGGACGCAAGCGACCAAACTGCAACACTTGACCCCTGTGGAAAATGCTGATCCGGCCCTCAGAACAGCCCGAACCAGAGCCCAGCGATACCCAAAAAGGCAAAGAATCCAATGACATCGGTCACGGTTGTCACAAACACCGCCGAGGCGATGGCCGGATCGGCCTTCAGCCTGTCGAGGGTCAGTGGAATAAGAATTCCGAAGGTCCCGGCCACGATCAGGTTGATCACCATGGCGAGGCCGATGACGACTCCAAGCTGCGGATTGCTGTAGCGCAACGTGGTCACCAGACCGATCAGAATCGCGAAGATCACGCCATTGACCACGCCGACCACCATTTCGCGGCGGATCAGGCGCCTGAGGCGTCCGCCATCCAGTTCGCGCATGGCCAGCGCGCGCACCGTCACTGTCATGGTCTGCGCGCCGGCATTGCCCCCCATCGAGGCGACGATCGGCATCAGCACCGCCAGCGCCACCATCTGCTCGATCGTGGCGTTGAACAGGCCGATGACGAAACTGACCATGACAGCCGTAAACAGGTTCACCACCAGCCACGGCACGCGACTCTTCACGGTGTCGATCGTTGTGTCGGACACGTCCTCGTCGCCCACGCCGGCCAGCAGCTTGATATCCTCGTCTGCTTCTTCGTGGATCACGTCGACGATATCGTCGATGGTCAGCACGCCCACCAGGCGCCCGCTCTCGTCCACCACGCCCACTTCTACGAGGTCGTAGCGCTCGAAGCTGCGCGCGGCCTCTTCCTGGTCTTCCTCGGCATTCACCAGCACGAGGCTGGTGTTCATGATCTCGTCGATCTTGGTGATGCGCTGGGCGCGCAGGAACTTGTCGAGCGGCAGCGTGCCCAACACCTTGTAGGCGGCGTCCACCACATAGAGCTGGTAGAATTCGTCCGGCAGGTCCTTTTCGGCGCGCAGGTAGTCGATCACCTGCCCCACCGTCCAGAACGGCGGGATGGCAATGAAGTCGGTCTGCATGCGGCGGCCGGCCGATTCCTCGGGAAAATCCAGGCTGCGCTTGAGCGCCAGCCGCTCGAAGGTCGGCAGTGCATCCAGAATTTCGTCACGATCTTCCTGCTCGAGGTCCTCGAGCAGATAAACCGCGTCATCATTGTCCAGCTCGGCCACGCCGCGGGCGATCTCGGCATTGGGCAGCGCTTCCATGATATCGAGACGGATGCTCTCGTCGACCTCGGTCAGCGCCGAAAAGTCGAACCGGTCACCCAGCGCATGCACCAGCGCAAGCCGCTCCTCCGCGTCGAGCTGTTCAAGCACGTCGCCCACTTCGGAGTGGTGCAGCGGCGCCATGACCAGGGCCACGTCGTCCGTGCGCCCCGCCTCCAGGAAGGCGCGCAACCGCTCCAGCCAGAGCGGACTGATCCGGCCGTCCGCATCGCGGAACATGTCGATGTCGGTCCCGGTCTCGGGGCCGGGTGCAGAATCAAATTCGTCGCTCATCGGGAGCCCTTTTCGTGTCCTGGGGGTTTCAGGGGCAAGACAAGCATGTAGCCAATCGACCGGGCTTGCGCCAGAGTGGTGACGGCGCTTTTTCACCCTTAGCGGAGGGGCGTTGCGATGAGCGACACCAAGGACCTTGCAAACACATTGGCCCGCCTGCTCAGGCTGGTGGAAGCACGCGGCCTTCCGGAAGTTTCAACGCCGGCCGCAACGACGCCCACCCTTTCGGTCACCGATTCCCCCTTTGCCAGCATCCTCGACGGGATCACGCTGGCTCTGGCCTGTCCCATCGACCAGAAAGTCCTGTTGATGGACATTTCGCCCGATGTCTATTTCGAGACCGAACAGCAGATCGGCCAGGATCTCGTCCTGGTGCGCCTCGATCGCATATCCGACGAAGAACTGTCCCTTCGGCTCCACGACGCCTGGGAATTCGTGGCGCCCGACCATCTCCGCCGCCTGATGGATTAACGGCGACTCCCTACCCCGCCCTCTTCCCACTCTCCCGGTTGAACCCGTGCAGCGCCGCATGCGGCAACACAAAGTCGATCCGCTCGGCCTCACCAACGCTGGCTCGCCCCTGCTGCACAACGATCAGCGCCTGCTCAATCCCCTCCACCCGCACATAGAGATGGCTTTCCCCGCCCACCGGCTCGATCAGTTCCACAGTGCCGGAGAGCGCGATACCCTCGCCATGGCCCACAATCACCTGGTCCGGGCGAATGCCGACAATATCGGTGCCCGTCGCCAGCGCCGGCATGGATGCGCCCGCAAGTGCCGCCAGTTGCTCCACCGGCATCAGGTTCATTGGCGGGGAGCCGATGAAGCCTGCAACAAACAGGCTGGCCGGACGGTCATAAAGCTCGATCGGCTTGCCGACCTGTTCGATGCGTCCGCCATTCATCACCACCAGCCGGTCCGCCAGCGTCATGGCCTCGAGTTGGTCGTGGGTCACATAGACGCTTGTGGTCTTGAGCGCGCGCTGCAGCCGCCGGATCTCGATGCGCATCTGCCCGCGCAGCTTGGCATCGAGGTTGGAAAGCGGCTCGTCGAACAGGAACGCCTTGG
>CBFGPB010000149.1:0-6413 GCA_965650545.1 uncultured Devosia sp.
AGCCGCCAGTAGTCGCCGAAGCGGTAGCCGCCGGGGGCCATGACCAGGGTGTTGCACTGGTGGCCGATGGGGGTGAGGAAGTCGCAGCCGGCGCCGATGGCCACGGCCATGAGGAAGGCCTCGGGGGCGTAGCCGAGGCCGGTGGCGAAGGCGGCGGCGATGGGGGCCATGACCAGCACGGTGGCGGCATTGTTGAGGAAGGGCGTCACGGCCATGGCCGCGACCATGATCAGCGCCAGGGCGCCCCAGCCGGGCAGGGTGACGGCGGTGGCGGTGAGCCAGGCGGCGACGAGATCGGTGCCGCCGGTGGCCTGCAGGCTCTCGGACACCGGAATGAGGCAGGCCAGCATGATGAGGATGGGTCCATCGACCTGGCTATAGACTTCGCGCAGGGGCAGGGCGCCGGTGAGGACCATGGCGACGGCCGCGGCGAAGAAGGCCGGGGCGACCGGAACAATGCCGAGGGCGGTGGCGGCCATGGCCGCCAGCAGGATGGCCAGCGGCACCAGACCATTGCGGACGCTGCCGAGCTTGAGGCCGCGCTCGACCAGCGGCAGGCAATCCCACTCGCGCAGGAGATCGGGGATCCGCTTCAAGTGCCCCTGCAACAGGATGACGTCGCCATTCTGGAACCGAATCTGTCCCAGCCGCTCGGTGAAGCGCTGGTCGCGGCGGGAAATGGCGAGGAGATTGAGGCCGGTGCGGTCGAACAGGGTCAGTTCCTGGGCGCTGGCGCCGATCAGGCCCGAACTCTCGCCGATAATGGCTTCGATGACGCCGATATTGCCGCTGTCGCGGGAGGCCGCGCCGCGCCGTTCGGAGAAGGAGAGGCCGGACTGGTGCACCATCTTGTCGAGGGCCTCGGGATCGCCTTCGATGAGCAGGATATCGCCGGCGCGCAGGGTGGCATCGGGCAGGGGCGTGCGGCGGCGGCCGGAGGCGCTGACGATGCCGGTGACCATGGCCGCGCCATCGGCGGCGGCCTGCAGGGCGCCGATGGTCTTGCCGATGGCGGGGCTATCGGCCAGGACATGGGCTTCGGTCGTGTAGTTCTTGATCTCGATGGCCTTGTCCATGCCGGACTCTTCGCGGCGGCGCTCGGGCAGGAGCCAGTAAAACAGCGAGAGAAAGACAATGCCGACCAGGGCCAGGATGCCGCCTACGGGGGTGAAATCGAACATGGTGAAGGCGGTGCCGGTCAATTCCTGGCGGACGCCGGAGACGATGATGTTGGGCGAGGTGCCGATCTGGGTCATCAACCCGCCCAGGAGCGAGCCGAAAGCCATGGGCATGAGGAACATGGAGGGCGAGACACTGGACTTGCGCGCCATCTGGAAGGCGATGGGCATCATGATCGCCAGGGCGCCGATATTTTTCACAAAGGCCGAAAGCACGGTGACGATGCTGACCAGGACGATCAGCTGCATGCGGGGGCTCGACAGACCCGGCAGGTAGCGGCGGATGGCGGTTTCCATGATGCCCGAGCGGGCGACGGCGGCGCTGACCACCAGGGCGCTGCCCACGATGATGACGATGTCGTTGGCAAAGCCCGCAAAGGCGCGTTCCGCCGGAACGATGCCCACCAGCATGGCGGCGAGCAGGGCGCAGATCGCCACAAGATCATAGCGCCAGCGGCCCAGGATGAAGGCTACCATCATGCCCGCAATGATGAGAAACGCGAGCATTTGGGGGGTCGTCATGGGCTGCTCCGTTGTCGTGGACCTGGAAAACGCGGCCGCGCCACAATAGTCGCACCGGCGCGGAATATAGACCACGGGCTGTTCCCCTCGCGAGGGGGCTGTGGCAAAAAACTGGGAAACGGAGGGGTTGCGTGAAACGACTGTTTACGACATTGGGGCCGTTCGAGCGGCATCAGCTGGGCCTGATCCTGCCGCATGAACATGTCTTCGTGGACCTGCGCACCCCGGACCAGCCGGGCTATGCAGAGGCCGAGGCGGCGGATGTGATCGCGCTGATGGCGCCGCAGATCAGGGCGATCCAGGCGCAGGGCGTGACAGCGCTGGTGGAATGCTCCACGGGCGGCGTGGGCCTCAGGGTCGATCTCGACCTGGCGGTTTCCCAGGCCACGGGGCTGCCGATCGTGGTGCCTACGGGCAATTACCGCGAGCCGTGGATTCCCGACTGGGTACGCGATGCCAGCGAAGATGAGCTGGAACAATGGATGCTCGGCCACCTGACGCAAGGGGTGGGCGATACCGGGGTGATCGCGGCCTGGATCAAGGTCAGCGCCGGGGACGACGGGATCACCCCGCTCGAGACGCGTATCCTGCGCGCGGCGGCGCGGGCCTCGGCACAGACCGGCGCAATTATCGGCTCGCACACGATCAAGGGGCGGGTGGTGATGGACCAGCTCGACATCATCGAGGCCGAGGGCGGTTCGGCGAACCGGTTCATTTCCATCCATACTCAGGCCGAACCGGATTTCGAGATGCACAAGGCGGTGGCGGGGCGCGGCGCATGGATCGAATATGACCATGTGGGGCGTGATCCGGACGCGGAGGTGCTGGCGCTGGTGCTCAAGGCGCTGGAGGCGGGCCTGGGCGGGCAATTGCTGCTGAGCCACGACCTGGGCTGGTATGACCCCGCCAAGCCAGGGGGCGGCACGCCACGGCCCTATACGCATCTGGTGGACTGGCTGCTGCCGGCGCTGCGGGCGGAGGGTGTCAATGAGGCCACGATCACCCGGCTGACGCAGGACAATCCGTTTGACGCATTCGCGCGTTAAGGTCGGTCAGGCTGCGTCGTCGCCGGCGTTCATGACATAGGGCACGCGGGCGATGAGCCTGCGTCCGCCGTCCTCGATCTCGAAGCAGCCGCGCTCGGGCCGATCCGCCAGCGCCACGGCGTTGCGGGCGGCGAAGCTCGCCTCATCGAGGGCAGAGTTCAGCGAGGGCAGGACAAGGCCGTCGATATCCATCTCAAGATGGCCTTCGGCGTCCCGGTGATTGAAAAAGAAGCGTTCCATTCGAGCCTCCACAGAGTTGAGACGCGAACGGGATGAGAGGGCACCGCGTTCCCGGCGCCCGATCACGATTTGTTAACGGTCAGCGCTGGGCCGGCACGGCGAAGAGGTCGTATTCGTCATTGTCGGTGACGGTGACCGAGACGATGTCGCCGATCTTGATGCCGTCGGCATTGTCGACGATGACCTGGCCGTCGATTTCCGGGGCGTCCCACTTGGAGCGGGCGATGACGCGGTTCTCCTCGGGGCGGACGTCGTCGACGATGACATCGATGGTGCGGCCGACCTTCTTCTGCAACTGGCCGAAGGAGACGTTCTGCGCCACTTCCATAAGCTGGGCGAAGCGCTCTTCCTTGACCTCGTCGGGGACGACGCCATCGAGTTCGTTGGCGGTGGCGCCGGTGACGGGCTCGTACTTGAAGCAGCCGGCGCGGTCGATCTCGGCTTCCTCGATGAAATCGAGGAGCATTTCGAAATCTTCCTCGGTCTCGCCGGGGAAGCCGACGATGAAGTTGGAGCGCACGGTGAGGTCGGGGACCTGGCGCTTCCAGTCGAGGATGCGGTTGAGCGTCTTCTCCTGATGCGCCGGGCGGCGCATGGCCTTGAGCACATTCGGAGAGGCGTGCTGGAAGGGAATGTCGAGATAGGGCAGGACGAGGCCTTCGGCCATCAGCTCCATGACCGGATCGACATGGGGATAGGGATAGACATAGTGCAGGCGCACCCAGGCGCCCAGCTCGCCCAGTTCCTTGGCCAGATCGTAGAACTTGGCCTTGACCTCGCGGCCGCGGTATTTGCTCGTCGCATACTTGATGTCGAGGCCGTAGGCGCTGGTGTCCTGGGAGATGACCAGCAGTTCCTTGACGCCGGAGCGGATGAGGCCCTCGGCTTCTGACAGGATGCCGGCGGCCGGGCGCGAGGCCAAGTCGCCACGGATCTGGGGAATGATGCAGAAGGAGCAGCGATTGTTGCAGCCTTCGGAAATCTTCAAGTAGGCGTAGTGGCGCGGGGTGAGCTTCAGGCCGCTTTCGGGGACGAGGTCCACGAATTTGTTCGGCACGGGCGGCAGATGCTCATGCACAGCCGAAACCACGCTTTCATACTGGTGCGGGCCGGTGATGGCGAGCACGCTCGGGTGGGTCTCGCGGATCAGGTTTTCCTCGACGCCGAGACAACCGGTAACGATGACGCGACCGTTCTCGTTGAGCGCTTCGCCAATGGCCTCGAGGCTTTCCTGCTTGGCGCTGTCGAGGAAGCCGCAGGTGTTGACCAGCACGACATCGGCGCCGGCATAGTCGCGCGAGAAAGAATAGCCCTGGGCGCGCAGGGTGGTCATGATGCGCTCGCTGTCGACGAGCGCCTTGGGGCAGCCGAGGCTGACGAGACCGATTTTGGGCGCCTGAGTCATGCGCGTGCAGTGTCCGAAACTGGATGAGATGGGCGCGTCATATAGAAACTTGCACGGTTACGCAATGTGACTGTCCGGCAACGGCGGCGCGGCAGCCTTGCGTTGAACGGCGAACACAGGATCGTGACTGTCTGTCTTTAGCGAACAGCGCGTGCGTTGATTGACGGATTTCGGCTTGCGAAACCGTGGGTTAGGTCCTTTCGCCTGTTTGGCGCCCTTCGGCGCAGCAAGAAGGAAACTCCATGACCGACCGTCTCTCCGCCTACGCGCCGCAGGCCCTGTCCGTGCTGCGCATCATCGCCGCCCTGCTTTTCCTCGCCCATGGCACGCAGAAGCTGATGGGCTTTCCGTCCGCAGAATTCGCGCCGCCCATGTTCTCGATCTTCTGGTTTGCCGGCGTGATCGAAATCGTCACCGGCATCCTGATCGGCATTGGCCTGTTCACCCGTCCGGCCGCTTTCATCGCCTCGGGCACCATGGCCGTTGCCTATTGGATGGTGCACGCCCCGGGCAATTTCTTCCCCACCAATAATGGCGGCGATGCCGCGATCCTGTTCTGCTTCGTCTTCCTGTTCCTGGTCTTTGCCGGTCCGGGCGTGTGGAGCGTGGAGAAGAAGTAAGTCGCGCCGGGGACATAATTCCCCGTGCGTTTATGCTTTCACTCGGTGCCATCTCATACACGCTACCGCCCTCGGACTTGATCCGAGGGCCACTCTGGGCGCCATGATGGATGGTTCCTGCCCGTGACGCGTGGCCCTCGGGTCAGGCCCGAGGGCGGCCCTGCGAGCATGTCCAATACCGAGCCCAAACAAGAAGGCCGCCCTGTGGGCGGCCTTTACTTTGTCAGACGTCTTCCGAATTGTCCGGTTTGCGGTAGTCGCCCTTGATGTTCCGCTGGAGTTCGCGGTGCATATCGCGCTGGCTCCTGATCGTGCCCCAAGTCTCGTTTCTCATGTAGTAGGCGAGGACCAGGAATGGGCCGACCAGTATGAGGAAGAGGAACCACTCAAGGAACGTCACTCCCAAGACCTCAGGTCATGGTCTTGGGTGGCGTGCGCTTGGCAGTGCGGCGGGGTTTGTGGGTCTGGCCCGGCTCGGTGGCGGGCTCGCGGGGGGCGTCGTTGGTCGAGGGGACGTAGGGGACCGGTTCGGTGGCCGGGGTGATGTATTCGTCGGCCTCGGCGAAATCGCGTTCCTCGCCTTCTTCTGCCAGATCGCGGATTGCGTCACGCACCTCGTCGAGCAGCGAGGCGGAATAGCGCGAGCGCTGGACTGTCTCGCCGGTATCCTCGAGGCTCTTGAACCAGACCAGCAGCGCTTCGCAGCCGATGCGCAGACCCACGAAGGACAGAAGGCCGAATACGGCGATTTCCAGGAGACCCCAGAGGCCATCGCCAAAGCCGGTGCCAAAGCGGAAGAAGAAGTGGCTGATGGCCCAGAGCAGGATCGCGGCGAGGCCGAGCGCATAGAAGATGGGGACCAGTTTCGGCGACAGGATCGAGTCGAGCCGGAACAGGGTCTGCCTCGTGAGAAGGCGCTTGAGATCGTCCAAGGTCATTTCAGGCTCCTCGAATCCTTCGTCTATTTGGCAAATTGGTTGGCTGGGGCTGCCGTGGCAAGGTCTGTCGGTCCAAAAATCGTTTCGAAACGGCTGCGCAGCACCGAATCGACCTCAGGCAGGGTGAGCAACAGGCCCAGATCCTCGAAGGAGGTGACGCCCTGGTCGGTAATGCCGCAGGGGACGATGCCGTCATAATGGGAGAGATCGGGCGAGACATTGAGGGCAATGCCGTGAAAGGTGACCCATTTGCGCACCCGGACGCCGATGGCGGCGATCTTGTCTTCGCGCCCAAGTCCCTTTTCGGGTCGCGACACCCAGACGCCGACACGGCCTTCGCGGCGTTCGGCCCTGATGTTGTGGGCGTCGAGCGTGTCGATGACCCATTGCTCCAGCCCCTGGACCAGGCAGCGGATGTCGCGGCCGCGCTGGGTGAGGTCGAGCATGACATAGGCCACGCGCTG
>CBFGPB010000150.1:0-6409 GCA_965650545.1 uncultured Devosia sp.
ATGAAAGCCAAACTCGGCATGTCGCCCATCGCGTGGTGGAACGACGATTTGCCCGAACTGAGCGATGACGTGTCGCTCGAAGAGTGCCTGAGGCAATCGCGTTCGGCCGGCTTCACCGGCATGGAGAAGGGCCGTCGCTTCCCCGATGACCCGGCGGTGATGCTGCCGATCCTGAAGGCTGCCGATGTGACGCTTTGCGGAGGCTGGTTCTCCGGCACGCTGGTGGACGAGGAACTGGCGGTCAACAAGGACCGCATTGCCCCCATGATCGAGCTATTCAAGGCGGTCGACGCCCCCTGCATCGTCTATGGCGAGGTGGGCCGGTCCATCCAGGGGAAGCGCGAAATCCCGCTGGCGCAGAAACCGCGCCTTTCGGACGACGAGATGAAGGCCTATGGCCGCAAGCTGACGGCCTTTGGCGAATGGTGTGCCGAGCAAGGCATGCCCCTCTCTTACCATCATCACATGGCCGCCGTGGTCGAGACCGAGCCGGAGCTGGATGCCTTCATGGCGGCCTCCGGCGAAGGCATCCCACTGCTGCTCGATGCGGGGCACCTCGCCTTTGCAGGTGGCGACCCGTTGCGAGCCATCGACAAGCACCATGCGCGCATCAACCACGTCCATGTGAAGGATATTCGCCGCGCCGTGGTCGATGGTCTGGACCGGACAAAGCAGAGCTTCCTCGATGCCGTGGCCCTGGGTGCCTTCACCGTACCGGGCGACGGATCGCTCGATTTCGGGGCCATCGTGCAGCGGTTGGCCGACCATGGTTATGAAGGCTGGTTCGTGGTCGAAGCCGAGCAGGACCCCGTCAAGAGTCCCCCGCTCAAGATGGCCCAGATCGGCTACAAGGAACTCATGCGGGTCATGACTGCGGCCGGGTACACCGTCGAGACCCAGGGGTTTCCAAAAGGGTGAGTCTTTTGAATCGGTTGTGCTAAAGCGTTGCCGCAACCGTTCAGGACTTGAGGAAATGCCGTGGCACTGAAAGAAAACGATCTCAAATGGTTCCGGCCGCTTTGGCGGCGCGTGGCTGTCGCGGTCTTCCTAGGGCTTTGGCTGGCATGGGAACTGTTGTTCACGCGCGACATGTTTTGGGCATTCCTGGTCGCGGCCGCACTCGCCTATGTGGGCTGGAACTTCTTCTATAACTTCCCCAAGGAGACACCGAATGACGCTCTCCCCCCTGCTGGTCCGGCCGACGACGAAAACCGGCAAGATCCATGACGTGACCCCGGCCTCGGCCGGATGGACGCATGTCGGCTTTGCTCTGCATCGTCTGGCTCCCGGCGAGGCCTATGGCGAGGCAACCGAGGACCGTGAAGTCTGCCTGGTTCTCGTCAGCGGCAAGGGGCGCTTTGCGGTCGACGGCGAGGATTTCGGGGAACTGGGAGAGCGGATGAGCCCGTTCGAGGGTGCTCCGTACGCGCTCTACGTGCCGGCCGGCCGCCATTGGGCCGTCGATGCCACGACCGATCTCGAACTGGCCATTTGCTCCGCACCCGGTGGCGGCGACTACCATGCCCGGGTCATCGCGCCTGGCACGCATCCGCGCATCACCCGCGGGAAGGGCGCCAATGTGCGGCATGTGTATAATATCATGCCCGAAGATGACGGCGCCGCGAACGCCCTGCTGGTGGTCGAGGTGATCACGCCGCAGGGAAATACCTCGTCCTATCCGCCGCACAAGCATGATCAGGACAACCTTCCGCATGAGAGCCAGCTGGAGGAGACTTACTACCACCGCATGAATCCGCCACAGGGCTTTGCTTTCCAGCGCGTCTATACCGACGACCGGAGCCTGGACGAAGCCATGGCCATCGAGAACGGCGACGTCGTGCTGGTGCCGCGCGGCTATCATCCGGTGGCGACGACCGCGGGCTATGACCTCTACTATCTCAACGTCATGGCGGGCCCGAAGCGGGTGTGGAAGTTCCACAATGCGCCTGAGCATGAGTGGATGCTGAAATGAACAAGGGCCCCTTCCGGGGCCCTTTCCATTAGCGGCCCTGGAAGACCGACTTGTCGGCCAGGGGGCCGGTGATTTCGCTCACCCTGACCGCCCTGCCCTCCTTGACCGATTTCAGGGCAGCATCAGCCAGCGCCAGCGCGATGAGGCCGTCGGCGCCGCTGGGCGAAGCCGCTGACTTCGATTCCACGAAGTCGATGAAGCTGGTGATTTCGCGTGCATAGGCCTCGGTATAGCGGGTCATGAAGAAGTCATGCAGCGGTGGGCGGGTATAGCCGCCTGCATTGGCGATCTCGATGGATACGGGCCGCTGGTTTTCCGCCGAGACAGCCCCCTTGGAGCCATGGACCTCGATGCGCTGATCGTAGCCATAGGTGGCGCGGCGCGAATTGGAGATGGTGGCGTGCTTGCCCGAGGCGGTGAACAGCATCACCGACGCGCTGTCATAGTCCCCTGCCTCGCCAATGGCCTTGTCGACCAGCACCGAAGCTTGGGCCGAGACCGACTCGATCTCTTCGCCGAGGAGGAAGCGCGCCATGTCGAAATCGTGGATGGTCATGTCGCGGAAAATACCGCCGGAGCGCTTCACATACTCGGCCGGTGGTGCACCGGGGTCGCGCGAGACGATAGTGACCATTTCGACGTCGCCAATCTGGCCGGAATCGACCGCGGCTTTCACGGCCTGGAAATGCGGGTCGAAGCGGCGGTTGAAGCCGACCATGAGGGTGGCGCCAGTTTCGTCCACGACCTTGAGGCACGCCTTGACGCGTTCGACGTCGAGATCAACCGGCTTCTCGCAGAAGATCGCCTTGCCGGCGCGGGCGAAGCGCTCGATCAGGTCGGCATGCGTATCGGTGGGCGTGCAGATGATGACGGCATCGATGTCCGCGGCCGCCTCGATGGCATCGATCGTGCGAACATCGGCACCATACTGACCGGCCAGCGCGTTGGCGGCTTCAGCCATTGCGTCAGCAACAGCGACCAGCTTTGCCTTGGGATTGGCGGTGACGGCCTTGGCATGCACCTTGCCGATGCGGCCGGCGCCAAGAAGACCAAAACGGACGGTCATTTGCAAAAATACTCCCACCTGAAGCGGTCAGTCCTGACCGCGATGTCGGATGGAATGAATAGGCTAAATGGAGAAAAAATGAAACAGGAATTCCAAACGACTTAGTGCTCGCGCGCGCGCTCAAGCAGGCGCTTGCATTCGAGCAGATCGCGCAGAACCTCCGACAGCTTTTCGCGCGATTCCTGATCGAGCGCAGGGCTGGCCAGCATTTCAGCCTCTTCCAGCTCCGCCTCGTCGCCAGCATCCTCGGCCTGTTCGATCAGCGGCAGGATTTCGTCCAGGCCCTTGCCTTCGCCAACGGCAATGACGTAGCGCGGGCCCTGATCCTTGAGGATCTTCTGTACGCCCTTGATGGTGAAGCCCTGATCGTAGAGCAGATGCCGGATGCCGCGCAGCAGCATGACATCCTCCGGCCGGTAGTAGCGTCGGCCGCCCCCGCGCTTGAGCGGACGGATGGTGTTGAAACGGGTTTCCCAGAAACGCAGGACGTGCTGCGGGAGGTCGAGCTCTTCAGCAGCTTCGGAGATGGTACGGAATGCGTCTGGCGACTTGTCCAAACCGCAGGTCTCCCTGGCGCGAGCAATGACGGCATTGCTCTTTCACTGGTCTATGCGGCCTGGTGAGAAACTCCGCAGGCGCCGGCTGGCAAGGCGCTAAACGCCTTACTTTCCAGCGACGACCATAGACTTGTTGATTTTGGACTTCAACACGTTGGATGGTTTGAACACAAGAACCTGCCGCGGCAAGATCGGCACTTCCTCGCCCGTCTTGGGATTGCGGCCGATCCGTTCGTTCTTGGAGCGCACCTGGAAAGAGCCGAAGGAGGAGAGCTTGACGTTGGCCCCGGTCACCAGGGCGTCGGTAATCAGTTCGAGAACCCTTTCGACCAGTTCAGCCGATTCGGTTCGAGAAAGGCCCACCGAGCCATAGACCGCTTCGGCCAGGTCGGCCCGCGTTACCGTCTTCTGTGTCATTCAAACCCCCGTCTTTGCCGTGGGTCAGGTCTCCCGACATTCGGCATGCCAATTCATTGCCAAACTGTCGGCGCGACCGAAAACCGGCCGGGCCCTCAAGCGGGATTCCTTGCCCTGTTCGACGCCGCCCAACATTCCAAGTTGCTGGTCCGGCGCCGGGTTCCTCCACCCGAGACAGACACTAACGCCTTGAAACGCTTGAGGTCAATGCAGGTTTCGATGCTACCAGCGAATGAGCGAGGCACCCCAGGTGAAGCCGCCGCCCATGGCTTCGAGCATCACCAGATCGCCCTGCTTGATGCGTCCATCGGCCACCGCGACACTGAGGGCCAGCGGCACCGATGCGGCCGACGTGTTGGCATGAACGTCAACGGTAGTGATGACTTTTTCCGGCGGCAGGCCAAGCTTGGCCCCTGCCCCATCAATGATGCGCTTGTTAGCCTGATGCGGCACGAACCAATCGAGGTCGTCCACGGTATAGCCAGCCTGCTCAAGCGTGGCGTACACCACGTCGGTGATCTTGCCCACCGCGTGGCGGAACACTTCGGGCCCCTGCATGTGCACGTGGCCGGTCGTGCCAGTGGTCGAGGGTCCGCCATCGACGTAGAGTTTGTCCCAGTGGCGTCCATCGGAGCGCAGGGCCGAGGTCAAAACGCCGCGCTCGGGCTCGCCTGCGGCGAGATCGGCACGCTCCATGACAACGGCGCCTGCACCATCGCCGAACAGCACGCAGGTGGTACGATCGGTCCAGTCCAGCAGGCGCGAGAAGGTCTCGGCGCCAATCACGAGCACCCGGCGGGCCATGCCATTCTTGATGTAGCTATCGGCCGTGGCGACGGCATAGACAAAGCCCGAGCAGACGGCCTGGATATCGAAGGCGAAGCCGTGGTTCATCCCGAGCTTCATCTGCACCAGGGTGGCGGCGCTGGGGAAGGTGTAGTCGGGCGTCGTGGTGGCCACAATGATGAGGTCGATGTCCTCGACGGCGAGACCGGAATTGTCCAGCGCCGCGCGTGCGGCAGCGGCGGCCAGGTCGGACGTATACTCGCCTTCGGCCGCGATATGACGCTCCTTGATGCCGACGCGCTGCTGAATCCATTCATCGGACGTGTCGACGGTCCTGGCCAGTTCCTCGTTGGTCAGGACCTTTGCGGGCAAGTAGCTGCCCACACCGCGAATGATGGATCGAATGGTCGTGGTCACGCCGACTTTGCCTCGGAGTCTGAAGGCAAGCTGGAAGCCGCCCGATTGATGGGGAAGCGGTGCATGGTGTCGCCGATCTTGTCCATGAGACGGCTGCGCGCCATTTCGTAGGACAGGCCGAGCGCACTCTTGTAGCCGATCTCGTCGGTGCCGCCGTGGGATTTGATGACGATGCCATTGAGGCCCATGAACACACCGCCATTGACGGTACGGGGGTCCATCTTGCGCCTGAGGGCGTTAAGGGCGGAGGACGCAAACAGCGCTCCGATCCGGCTCATCAGATTGGCCTTGAGCGCACTGCGCAAGTAGGAGCCGACCTGGCGCGCGGTGCCTTCGGCAGTCTTGAGGGCGATATTGCCGACGAAGCCTTCCGTGACGACGACATCAACGGTTCCCTTGCCGATATCGTCGCCTTCTACGAAGCCGTGGTAGGTGAACCCTGCCCCGCTGGCTTCCGACAGAATCTTGCCAGCTTCCTTGATCGATTCGAGGCCCTTCACTTCCTCGGTGCCGACATTGAGCAAGCCCACTGTGGGAGAGTCGGAATCGAAGAGCGCCCGCGCCAGCGCCGAGCCGAGGATCGCGTAGTCGACCAGCTGCTGCGCATCGGCGCCGATCGTGGCGCCCATGTCTAGCACGATGATGTCAGAACGCAGAGTTGGCCAGATGGCCGCGATGCCCGGGCGAGAAATGCCTTCCATGGGGCGCAGGCAGAATGTGGCCATGGCCATCAGGGCGCCGGTGTTTCCACCCGAAATGGCAACATCGGCCTCCTTGTCCTTGACCGCCTGGATGGCCATCCACATGGATGAGGTGCCCTTGCCCTTGCGCAGGGCCTGGCTGGGCTTTTCGTCCATGGCGATCACTGTATCGCAATGGCGCACAGTGGAAGCGGCCTTGAGGGCAGGAAACTCCTCCAGCAAAGGATCGATCTGGTCCTTGATTCCGTGGAAGATGAAACGCGTGTTCTTGCGTTCCTTGAGGGCCAGATGTGCCCCGTGAATGACGGCACGCGGGGCGTGGTCGCCACCCATGGCATCCACGGAGATCGTTATATTGTCGGTCATTTCAGCCCGTTTTTCGGCCCACAAGAGCGGGCAAGCAAACATATCCCATCATCGGGTCGGCGCAAGCCCTGCAGGCCGCCACTCAGTCCTTGTCCCCTTTTCCGTCTTTCAGGCGTGCCAGGCCAGC
>CBFGPB010000151.1:0-6367 GCA_965650545.1 uncultured Devosia sp.
TCATGCGGGCGGGCAATCAGCAGGCGGCAATTATTGGTGCCCAGATCGAGCGCCGCATAGAGCGGGCCGCGATTGCGGCGCGGATTGGGGGCGGCAGGCGTCCGCTGATCCGACGCGTGAGCGGGTGGCGGCGAACCGCCCCGCTCCTTCCGGGCATGGCCCGAAGGTGCGCCGGGCCCCGCCTCGTCCACAAGGGCCGAGGCGGTGGCGGACCGAACAGAATCGGTCACTGAAGGCTCCTTCATGCGCGGTCGCAAAGGACCGGAAACCCGGCCGCGCCCGAACGCATGCATGTGTTGCATTGTCGGGGACGACGGTAGAGCAAGGGGAGGCGGAGCGCAATGGAGAGGATGGGAGGACGGGTATGTGAAGAGTGCTAAGTGGCCCTGTGCCCCGTCTTCCGTCACACCGGGCCGAAGTCCCGGCCCGTCCGTCATGCGCGGGCGGACTTTCCACATTTCCTGGACAACCTGCCGCCCCAGACGCTTGCAATCTCATCGCGCTTTGTCTAATGAGACCCCGCGCCGCGCTTCGCAGCCCCCTCGGGCTCCCGCGCCGCCAGCCGGCAGGCACCTGCTGGGGAATAGTTCAACGGTAGAACAGCGGACTCTGACTCCGTCAATCTTGGTTCGAATCCAGGTTCCCCAGCCAACCACTCTCTCAGCAAAATCAGATACTTAATCAGTTTCACTGTCTGCTACGTGTTCTTCGCGTCGTGGCCGAGCACTACCGCGACCTTCCCAATGTGATCGGTCTGGCAGCCCGACAACGAGCTCAACACCTCTTCCTCCGATCCTATTCAGAGGTGACGCGGCGCGCGTTCCAGAAATTCGTTGAAGACTGCTTGGCACCATCACGGTGCTCAACTGCGCCTCGGGAGGGCATTTCCAGGCCTTGGCCTATGGCATTTCGACCACATCGTTGTGCCGCTCGAGCACAAGCCTGCCTTTGGCGGCCCCGGCCATGTGCAGGACTTCCACCGGTTCCTTGCCTTCCCGGTCGCGGTTCCAGCAGGATCAGGTCGAGATTCTGCGAGCCACCCATTCGAATTGGTTCATCTTCCACAAACTGGGGCGTTTGGACGATATCGACGTTCGCGGCGATTTTCGCGCGATCTCGTTTTCGCCGGCGATGACATCTGCCCCCTCCGCTACGACAGGCTCGCGCATGGCGCGACCAACGGGTCAGACCCTTACCTGGCTCGTCAAAATGCCCAGGATCGCATCGACAGCCACCACATAGCCGTGGGCACCCAGGCCGGCTATGACGGCATCGGCCCGCATCGAGACATAAGAGCGATGGTAGATCTGCTCGCGCTTGTGGATGTTGGAAATGTGCAGCTCGATGACCGGCGCCTCCACCATCTTCAGCGCATCGAGCAGGGCCAGCGAGGTGAACGTAAAGGCCGCGGGATTGATGATGATCCCGGCAGCCTCGTCGATGGCCTCGTGCACCCAGTTGATGAGCGCTTCTTCGCTATTGGTCTGGCGGAAGACTACCGGGTAGTCGCCAGCGGCAGCACGGCAATTGGCCTCAACTTCGGCAAGGGTTGTCGTGCCGTAAATGTGGGGCTCGCGCTTGCCAAGGCGATTGAGGTTTGGGCCGTTGAGGATGTAGATCGGCTTCACGGCAGCGCCCCCTGGTAACCGAAGACTTTTGGCAGGAAGAGCACAATTTCGGGAACGAAGGTGAAGAAGACCAGCGCTAGCAGCAGGCCATAGAGGAACGGCATGACATCGCCGATCAGTGACTTCATCGGAGAGCCGGAAATCCGGGTCATGATGAAGAGCAGGAGGCCATAGGGCGGCGTGATCAACCCGAGCATGATGTTGACCACGACGACGACGCCAAAATGCACAAGGTCAATGCCCAGGGCCTGGGCCGTAGGGATCAGCACCGGCACAATGATCAGAAGAATGGTCGTGCCTTCCAGCACGCAGCCAAGAATGAGGAGGATGATGTTCACGATGATGAGGAACATCAGCGGATCGAGATCCCACGAAACCAGCAGCATGGAGAGGCTGCGCGGGATGTTTTCGATGGTCACGACGTAGTTGAAGACCAGGGCACCGGCGATGAGCATGCCAATAGAGGCCGTGGTCTTGGCACTGGTGAGCAGCGACCGATAGAGATCACCTGCTCGCACGCTACGGTAAACGACAATAGAGACGACGAGGGCATAGGCGGCAGCAACGGCGGCCGCCTCTGTGGGCGTGGTGACGCCGCCATAGATGCCCCACATCAGCACGACCGGCATCATCAGCACCGGAAGAGCCTCCCAGGTCATCCTGGGCAATTGGCGCAGCGGCACCGGCGGCTCGACAGGAAACTTCTTTACCCGCGCGGTTATGCCGATCTGCACCATGAGGACGAGCGACATCAGCAGGCCTGGCACCACGCCGCCCAGGAAAAGGTAGCCAATCGAGGTGTCGGCCACGAGTGCGTAAAGCACCATTGGGATGGAGGGCGGGATGATCGGGCCGATGACCGCCGTCGCCGCCGTCAACGCTGCAGCATAGGAGGGCGTGTACTTGCCGTCCTTGGTCATCATGTGCTGCATCATCTTGCCCGAGCCGGCGGCATCGGCCACGGCCGAGCCGCTCATGCCGGCAAAGACGATCGACTGCAGCACATTGACCTGGGCCAGTCCGCCGCGGAAGCGGCCGACAAGTGCATCGCACCATTTGAGCAGGCGATCGGACAGGGAGCCCGAATTCATGATCTCGGCGGCGAGGATGAAGAGAGGCACGGCAAGCATGATGTAGTTGGAATACATGCCGTTGAGGAACTGCTCGGCAGCTATGCCCATGTCCTGCCCGCGCATGAGCAGGTAGAGGATGGACCCGGAAATCATGGCCAGGCCCATGGGCAGGCCGAAAAAGGCTAGGAAGGTGATCAACCCGAGGGCAATAGTAAAGGCAAGAGAGACGGTCATACGCCCGAGCCTGCCTTTGTTGGGTCGAAGCTCTCGTCCTGCTTGCCCCAGACGGCGCGTCCGGTCAGCCACAGCTGGCGCACGATCATGACCACGGCGAACACGCCATAGATGGAATAGAGATAGTCAAAGCGGATATCGAGATAGGCGGTCTTTTCCACCTTCATAAAGGTTATGTAGTCGATGACCGCCGGAAGCGAGATGGAAAACAGGACGGCCATGGTCAACCCGGTGCTCGCGACCATGATGCGTTTCACCCAGCCCTGCGCCGCGGCATAGAGGATGTCGAAGCGGA
Source organism: uncultured Devosia sp. (assembly GCA_965650545.1). Classification (GTDB taxonomy): domain Bacteria; phylum Pseudomonadota; class Alphaproteobacteria; order Rhizobiales; family Devosiaceae; genus Devosia. The sequence goes on from CBFGPB010000151.1 coordinate 3,231, forward strand.
TTTCCTCGCTGTCGCGCACCACAAAGGCCGAGCCGAACAGCACCATCCAGAGCCACATGATGACACTGACCTCATGGGTCCAGCCAATTGGAAAGTTGAGCAGGTAGCGGAACACAATCTGCAGGATGAAGACTGTGAACATGACGGCCAGCATCAGGGCCAGCAGGTTTTCAGCCCTGACGTGAAGCCAGCCGCCGAGGCGCAGCAGGGAACCAAGCATAAGATACTCCGCATCTCTTCGGCATTGTCAGCCGAGAATGCCGCAGATTGGGTGGCGGCACCATGGGCGCCGCCGCCCTTCAAAGGAGACCTCAGAGACCGTTTATGGTTTCCACGGCGCCTTCCGGCCAGTCCTTGGCCAGGTCGCTGTCCAGATAGACCTGCTGGGCGTGGGTGCGGAACGCATCCTGGTCCGGCTCATAGACATCAAGTCCGGCGCTCTTGAAGCGTTCGACCAGCTCGGCCTCACGCTTGAGGTGCTCTTCCTGGCTGAAATCGATGGCCACGGTGGCGGCGGCCTGGAAGGCTTCCTGCTGTTCCGGTGTCATGGCATCCCAAGCGGTATTGCTGATGACCAGGAGGTCGAAGCCCACGAGGTGGGAGGTCAGGACGATCTGGTCCATGACTTCGTAGAACTTCATGTTCTCGACGTTCGGGAGCGGGTTGTCCTGCCCGTCGATGGCGCCGGTCTGCAGGCCCGTATAGACCTCGGCATAGGCCATCGGGGTCGGATTGGCACCCAGCGACGTTCCCAGGAACTGCCAGGCATCGCCGCCGGGCATGCGCAGCTTGATGCCGGCCATGTCGGCCGGGGTCGAGATCTTCTTGTCGCCGCGCAGCCCGATCTGACGGGCGCCGAAATAGGTCGGCCCGAGGATATGAATGCCCAACTGATCGGAGGCCATCTGCTTGAACTCCTGGCCCAATTCACTGTCGAAGAAGGCGCGCAGGTGGGCGGCGTCGCGGAAGAGATAGGCCGAGGTGAGCAGCGACCAGGCAGGAATCTGGTTGGAAATGTCCTGCGGAGCAATATTGCCCATCTCCAGATTGCCGCGCTGCAGGGCCACCAATTCGGTCCCTTGCTTGAACAGGTTGCCCCCAAGATAAGGTTCGATCGTAGCGATATCGGCAACCTGCGAGGACAGCAGGTTGATCATCTCAGCGCGGATATCCTGCTCCGAAAAGACGGCCGAGAACCGCAGCACCGGCTTGTCCTGAGCCATGGCCGGGAATGCCGCGGCCAGCAGCAGGCCGCCGACCATGAGGGCCCGGCGCGAAAGTGAAATGGTCATCGTTTTCCTCCCTTGGAGCGCCCAGCACTCCGTCCTGGTTGCGCAGTTCGAACGATTCTCTCTGTGGAACCGATCTGCTGCCTTGTTCAGGGGACAAGGCCCCACCGGACCGGTTGGTCCGGAACCAATGGCCTCCCGCCATCGGTATGTCACTTTGTACGAAATGGTTCGTTCATGTCAACGACCTCATGCATGGGCAGCAAAGGTCTTCCCCATTTCGACACTGTCCGGCTCGATGCCGGTGAACAGGCGGAAGGCTCGAACCGCTTGGAAAATGGCCATGCCCCGGCCCGGCAACGTGCGGCAGCCAAGGGCGGCGGACCGACGCAGCAGCTCGGTTTCACGCGGAAAATAGATGATATCGGCAACCCACTGGCGGCTGCGCAGGAGCGCTGGGTCAAACGGGAGGCCGGGGTGTTTTTCCATGCCAATCGGCGTGGCGTTGACCACACCGGCAGCAAGGCCGATGACTTCAGGCAGTTGCGCCGGCACGAGGCCCTGCGTGCGCGCGGTGGACGTCCTGGCAATGTGGGCCGCGAGGGCAGCCGCCCTTTCGCCATCGACATCGACAATATCGATCGCCATGGCCCCAAGCTGGATCAGGGCATGGGCAATGGCCGCCCCTGCCCCTCCGGCGCCAATCTGGACGACATGGTCGACTTGAGCGGCACCCAGGCCGGTCCGCATGCTCTGGGCAAAGCCCCAGCTATCGGTATTGTGGCCCACACACTGGCCATTGCGCAGAACGACGGTGTTGACCGCGCCGATCAGATCGGCCTCGGGCGAAAGATCATCGAGGAGCGGCAGTATCGCCTGCTTGAAGGGATAGGTGACGTTGAGGCCCCAATAGCCCCGCTGCCGCGCTCCTGCGAGCATCGCTTCAAGGTCAGCGTCTTCGAGGCCGAGACGATCGAAATCGACAAGGTCGTAGCGATAGGCAAGGCCATGGCGACGGCCTTCGGCCTCGTGCATGGTCGGGGTCAGGGAAGCGCCGATGCCCCGGCCGAAAAGTCCCACGCGCACACTGGCAGCGGGATCCGCACCCGGGTGACGGCGATCGCCGTCGATGGCCGCAAAGGCGTCTCGAACCCGATCCTGTTGTCTGGACACTTGTCTGCTCCCCGAGCCGCAGGCTTCGGCCCTTGTTTTCGCCCGTCTGTCGCCGGTACAAGATCATCAGCGATTTGCGCCACAATGTACGAACTGGTTAGTTTGGTCAATTGCGGGCAGGACGAAGAAGGAAGTGTTGCCCATGTCAGAGAGCGGTTCGGTGGCAAGAAAGTCGGCGCGCAAGGTGTCGGGCCGACCGCAGGACCCGGAGGGAACGCGGCAGAACATCATCGAGGTCGCCAGCCAGGAATTCGCCCTCAACGGCCTCTCGGGCGCCCGCATCGACGAGATTGCGGCCAAGACCCGCTCGTCGAAGCGGATGATCTACTACTACTTTGGCGACAAGGAAGGCCTGTACATCAGCGCCCTCGAAAGCGCCTATGCCACGGTGCGCGAGGGCGAGGCGAAGCTCGACATTGCCGGTCTCTCGCCGGTTGACGGGCTGAGGCGCCTGGTCGAATTCACGTTCGAACACCATCACCAGCACGAGAACTTCATCCGCATGGTGATGATCGAGAATATCCATCACGGACAATATCTCGAACGCTCGAGCCTGGTGCGCGAGCTCAACGTGACGGCCATCGCCCAGATCCGCGACCTCTACGACCGCGGCCTGAAGGCGGGTCTCTTCCGCGAGGGGCTCGACCCGCTGGAAATCCACTGGCAGATCAGCGCCCTGTGCTTTTTCAATGTCTCCAACCGCGCAACGTTTTCCCAGCTGTTCGGCCGCGATTT